>NZ_BAABGT010000016.1:0-146219 GCF_039541715.1 Pseudonocardia xishanensis | reverse complement strand
GTCGGGATGATCGGCATCAACGTGCCGGTGCCGGTCCCGATGGCCTACTACTCCTTCGGCGGCTGGAAGAACTCGCTGTTCGGCGACACCCACGCCCACGGGGTCGAGGGCTTCCACTTCTTCACCCGCGGCAAGGTCGTCACCACCCGCTGGCTCGACCCCGCCGACCGCACAGCCCGCGGCGGCATCGACCTGGGCTTCCCCCAGAACACCTGAGGCCGCGGCCTTGAACTCAGCGACTCGACAGCTGCTACGACGGGGCTCCACGTCGCCGTTTTGGTCACCGCTTACAACAGATCACCGCGACGAACAGGCATCTCCGCTGATGATCGTTTAGGGAACGCAGGGCCCCTGACCAGCATGAACGAGGATCGGAGCCGGTGGTGAAACACCCGACTCCCCTCCAGCGGGTTCACGGTTCAAGTCCGTGGCGGTGTACACAAAGTATCAAGATCGAGTGACCGCTTTGGTCGACGATTATCCATCGTGATCTCCAGTGATCACAGAAACTCTGCGGCGCTCGGGCCAATCCCCCTGAAGATCACTCTTACGGTCCAACGCACGGAAGCAGCGAGACGTGTCCGCTGACTGCAATGCACCGACGGTCAGCCCCGCCAGCGGGGTCGGGACGGACACCCGAGTCAGCTGTTCGACGGTGATGTCTCATGACAGGACCTGTCGGTCCGCCCCGCGCCCTCGCTCCCAGAGTCGAGACATCTCACGCTCACCCGGGGTGGCATCCTCCTGTGGTGTTGATCGTGGCTGGCAGTGGCGTCCACCAGGGTGGTGTGCGACCGGCCCGGTGACGGGCGAGGCGTCGTGTGGGGCGGCCATCGCGTGATCTTCTTGAAGACCTCTCACAGTGCTTCTCGAAGGACGACACGCGATGACCGCACCCTCGATTATCGACCCGACCGAGTTCCTGCACGAGCAGCTGTCCCAGGCGAGTCCTGACCTGCTCCGTCAGATGTTGACCACGTTCATCAACACACTCATGTCCGCCGACGCCGACGCGGTGTGCGGCGCCGCGTGGGGCGAGCGCTCCGAGCAGCGGACGAACACCCGCAACGGCTACCGCCACCGTGACTTCGACACCCGCGCGGGCACGATCGACGTGGCGATCCCGAAGCTGCGCAACGGCACGGGCTGGTGTCACCGCAGATCGCCATCCAGGGCCAACAGCGGTTGCTCGCCTTCGGGACGGCGCAACAGCGGGCCCGCTACCTCGGCGGGATCGCTCGAGGTGAGATCGTCTTCTCCGAGTCCATCTCCGAACCGGGGGCGGCGTCCTCGCTGAAGGCGATCCGCACCACCGCGCGGCGAGACGGTGCGGACTGGGTGATCACCGGTCGCAAGACCCATGTGAACCTCGGTCACCAGTCCGACGTCACCCTCGTGTACGCCATCACCGAGGACGGGCTGACCGCGTTCCTCGTCGACACGGACCTCCCCGGGGTCAGCAGCGTGCAGACCACCCCGATCGGACTGCGCATGCTCCCGACCGCCGACATGGCGTTCGACGAGGTCCGGGTGCCCGGCTCCGCGGTTCTCGGGCAGGTCGGTGCAGGCCTGGACACGTTCCTGACCACCTTCAACATCAGTAGGCTCGGCAACGCCTCCGAGCTCATCGGCTACGGCAGGCGAGCCCTGGCCCAGGCGACCGCCTACGCCCAGGGCTGAGATGTCGGCGGGCACAAGGTCGCCGAGTTCCAGGGCATCCAGTGGACGGTGGCGAACGCCTACGCCGAGTTGTACACCAGCTCCCTGGCACGCGACCACGCCGCGAACCTGGCCGACGCCGGCGGGGACCCCGCCCTTGCGACCAGTCTCGCCAAGATGGTCGCGGTCGACGCCGCGGAGCGGGCCACCTCGGACGCGTTCGCGCTCGTCGGTTCGCACGGCTGCTACACCGACACGGACTTCGGTCAGCTCTTGGCGGACGTGAAGGTGTATCGCATCGGCGGCGGGTCGGTCGAGGTCATGCGCAACTACATCGCCCGTCGGGTGCTGCGCTCGGAGACCCTCGAGGGGCTCGCATGACCATCGACACCGTGTCCCGGCTGCTGATGGCTCGACGCGCCGACTCCCCGACCGCGCTCCTCGGGATCGCCGAGGCACCGATGGCACTCGGCGATGCCGTCGATAGCGCGGCGTCGAGGGCCCACGCCCTGCTCGCGCGGGGACTGGTACCCGGTGAGCCCGTCGCTCTCGTCGGAGAGAACTCCAACGACTGGCTGCTCACCTGGATGGCGTGTCAGCTGGCGGGCCTGCCGACAGCGTTGATCAATCCGTCGTTTCCCGACGAGCTGATGAGCGAGGTACTGACGCCTCTGGCCCCGCAGGCGGTCCTGTCGACAGACGCGCGACCTGCTCCACCCTCGGTCGCAGACGGATGGATCGACGCACGCGGCCTCATCGGCGGCACCGGCGGCACCGCCGCCCTCCCGGGGCTACGCGCCGAGGGATCCGACCTCAGCGCGTTCATGTTGACCTGGGGTACCACCGGCCCACCGAAGCTGGTCGCCCAGTCACAGCGGTACTTCGTCTCCCTCGGCCGCTACATCGCCGACGGTCTGGGCCTGACCGGACGCGACACGGTGCTGACCCCGCTGCCGCTGTTCCACATCAACCCTCTCGGCTACGGCGTCCTGGGATCGCTCAGCGCCCGCGCAAGCTGCCTCAGCCTCCCGCGGTTTCTCGGCGCGCTCGTTCTGGTCGCAGGTCCGGGATACCGGTGCCACCGCCGCGATCCTGCACGGGCCGCCGCTGGAGATCCTCAAGCGCCGCACGACATCGGCCGACGCGGCGGGGCACGCGTTGCGCGTGGTGTTCTACGCGGATCCCGCGTTCCTGACCTCGTTCGACGTCCCGCTCGGAGTCTCCGTCTACGGGTCGACTGAACTCGGCGGACTGTCCCACATGCACCTGTGGCGTCAAGACGACACGGCGGCGCCACCCGAGGGAGCAGTCCACTACGGCGGACATGCCAGGCCGGGGCTCACCCACCGAATCGTCGACGGCGAGATCCAGGTCCGAGCACACGGGCCAGGCATCCTCGCTGAGGGCTACGTGCGGCCGGGCCGCGTCCTGGAACCGCTCGTTCCCGACGGCTGGTTCGCCAGTGGCGACCTCGGTTACACCGACGAGCACGGCGGTCTGGTCTACCGAGCCCGAGCCTCGGACTCGGTTCGGGTCAAGGGGAGTTCGTGCCGCTGCACTTCGTCGAGAACACCTTCCGCGAGATCGACACCATCACGGACCTGGCCCTCTGGAAGCGCCCCAGCAGCCTCGTCGACGAGGAGCTCGTCCTGTTCATCGAGGCGGATGCGATCCCGATCGACGCGATCCGCGACCGTCGGTCCGAGCTTCCCGCCTTCATGCAGCCGTCGGCCGTCGCCCGGGTCGACGCCCTCCCCCGGGACACGACGGTCGGCAAGACACGCCGCGGGCAGCTCGACCTCACCACAGCACTGGAGGTCGTCGAACTGTGATCGACGGGATCGTCGACTTCCACGTCCACTCGGGCCCGAGCATCCTGCCTCGTCGGCGAGACGACCCGGACGCCGTCGCCGAGGCCCGCGGCACCGGTGTGGACCGGCTCGTCCTCAAGGCCCACGAGGGCTCCACAGCCGAGCGGGCCGCGTTGGCAGGGGCGGGGATCTCGGGTGGGATCGTCCTCAACTCGCCCGTCGGTGGCTGCAACCCGGACGCGGTCGAGGTCTGCGCCCGTCTGGGCGGCCGGGTCGTGTGGCTGCCCACGGTCTCCTCGGCCGCCCACCAGGCCGCGGCAGGCTCCGCCGCACTCGCCGTACACCGCGGAGTCCGTCTCCGGCAGGTGCCGGTACTCGACGACGGTGCCCCCGCACGCGGCCTCGACGAGGTCCTCGACCTGGTCGCCGCCCACGACCTCATACTCGCTTCGGGACATGTACCGGTCGGCGACGCCGTCCGGATCTTCCAGGCCGCTCACGCCCGCGGTGCTCGTCGCTTCCTGGTCAACCATCCGACGTTCGACTTCATGAACTGGAACGACGACCTGTTCGACCCGCTCGCGAAGCTCGACGTCCGCCTCGAGGTCGGGTGTGTCGCCGACCTCGACACCACACCCGCGGACAGCCCGACCATGCGCTTGGCGACGGCCTACCCGACGTCCCTACTCGTCCTCGGGAGCGATCTCGGGCACACGTCGTTCCCGGATTACCGGGAGGGCCTCACGACCTGGTTCCGAGGCTTGGCCCCGCACCTGGGCGAGGAAGCGCTTCACCCAGATCATGGCCGTGAACGGCCAATCGTTCCTGGACGGGTAGGCCGAGGACGGGCCTTGGGGGCGACCTCCGGATTGGGCCGCTCCGTACCCTGCGCGACGGCTGATCAACGCCGCCGGGGATCCGTCCAGTCACCGTTTTGGTCACCGCTTACAACAGACCATCGTGGCCGACAGCCATCACGAGTGATGATCGACCCAGCCCCCAAGGGCCACCTGACCAGCACCGACGCCTATCGGAGACGGTGATGGAACACCCGACTCCCCTCCAGCGGGTTCTCGGTTCAAGTCCGAGGCGGTGTACTCAACGCCGCAGGTCAGAGCGTCTCAAGGTCGATCCCGGTTCAGATTTTCACGGTCACAGTCAACGCTTACTCAACGGAAACTCCCTTCAGGGAGTCAGCTGCTCACCCAGGGGCCGGGCAAAGTCGCACCGAGCGGCGTGTCGGAGCGGTGATCCGCCGGAGATGGTGGTGGGAAGGACACGGCCGCCTTGGCGATCATCGCGGGTTCCGACGCCTGCTTGATGACCGGGAGTTGCCGTGTCTGCCTCCCTCACTTCTCCCGTTCTGGACGACCTACGACCCCGAGGTGGTCAGGGCCGCGCTCAAGCACCTGGCCTCGGCGCAGACCCCTTGATCCTTTCGGCCAGCTCGTCGCGGTACTCCCGTACCGCCTGAAGCTCCAGTTCGTCGCCGGTCGCCCGCTTCAACGCGCCTTTCAGGATCTTCAACCCCTGGCGCTCGTCGCCGCGCGCATCCGCCTGCCTCGCGGCGTTGTCCATGGCTTTGGCTAGCGTAGTCTGTGCCTCGGGTTCCTTGGCTGCCTTGTTGATCCGGATCCAGTTGCCGCCCGGATCGACGACGGTGAACCCGGTGTACCGGTCGTTGCGCAGCCGCGGTCGGGTCATGCGCGGGATGCCGGAGATGAGCAGTTCTCCGTGCACGGACCGCATCCCCGGCGCGAAGGCCTCGAACAGCTCGCTGGTGTCCGCCACGATGACCAGGCACGTGCTGTACGACTGCGCCGGGTCGTAGTCGTCCATCCCGAAGAAGTGCAGATTGATGTCTTCCCGTTGCACCGCGACGTGCGGGTTCGGCCGCGTCTGCCGATAGGTGATCTCGAAGCCGAGCATCTCGTAGAACGACGCGATCTCGTCGATGGATGGACAGAGCAGGAGCGGAATGGTCAGGTCGTTCGCCACTGCCCGACGCTAAGCCCGGACCTGCCGAAATGACACCGAGCTATTTGCCCACCGGTAGCCGCCACCGGGACAGCGCCTGGTCGGGCCGGACGGTGCCCGCGGTGTCGGTCAGCAGGATCCCGCCGGCCTGCGACCCAACCTGCGTCCCGGCGGTGTCCACTCCTGGGCGCGGATGGAACCCACTACGGTTGCTCTCCTGAGGGGTGCTGGTCCTTCGTGACGCGGGCGGCGTCACGCAGGGGCGCCGAGCGGCGGGTGCTCGAGCACGCGTGGCCTGTACTCGACCAGCTGGATGCGACCGTCGAAGGTCCGGTGCTCGATCATCTCGAGGGCGACGTCCGGGTAGCCGTCGTAGATGCGTTCTGCGCCCGTAGCCCCGGTGATCACCGGGAACATCCCGACCCGGAAGCGATCGACGAGTCCGGCTCTCAGCAGGGACCGGCACAGGCTGAGGCTGCCGATCGTGCTGAGCAGCCCCGAGCCATTCTCCTTCATGGCGCGGACCGTCTCGACGGCGTCGTCGCGGACGAGCGCGGAGTTGGCCCACGTCAGTGGCTCCTCGAGCGAGGA
Organism: Pseudonocardia xishanensis; assembly: GCF_039541715.1. Taxonomy (NCBI): domain Bacteria; kingdom Bacillati; phylum Actinomycetota; class Actinomycetes; order Pseudonocardiales; family Pseudonocardiaceae; genus Pseudonocardia; species Pseudonocardia xishanensis. The sequence goes on along the minus strand of NZ_BAABGT010000016.1, from coordinate 140,181 downwards.
GGAGAACACCACCTTGGACGCTTGCGTGAGCTCGTCGACGGACGCCTCCTCCTCGGCCCTGAACTCAACTTGGCCATCCGGGACCTCGCCGCTGGCGAAGCCCGACATCAGGCGATAGGTGTTCGCCCCCATGAGGTAGGTGACCTCGGGCTGCTCGCCGAGCCAAGCGAGGTACTCCGGGCCCTCGAGGCCCCAGAACCCGGGCCATCCCTCTCCCGATGCATAACCGTCGAGGGAGGTGATGAAGTCGACGAGAAGCTCTGACATGGCGCGGTGTCCTTTCCTCGGGTGTCACGAGCTTGGACCGGCCGCGGGCCACGAACTCATCGGGTCCGTTCGGTTGTTTCGATGACAGGCCGGCCATGGATCGGGCGTCGAATGTTCGCGCGGCCAGCTCCATCGTCCATTTCCCGACCATCGGGGTGCTGAAGCCCAGGCCGGGCGAGCGTGGTAGCCGCGCACGCGGCGAGCGAGCATGACTGGCAGGGGTCGGCCACGGGCTCACCTGCGTGCCCTGGCTCGACGAGGTGACGGAGTCGGGGCCACCTCCACTTCCAGGACCAACAGAAGCGGAAGGACGACCCGCGTCCACTGCGCTGAGGCGCAGAGTGCTGCCGGGATCCGCTGTGCGCCAGCACTGGTTGTGCCGGGGCCGGGGCCGCAGACTTGATCCACCGGCATCGGGTTGACGTACGAGTCGGTGGCTGCCATCTCGTCCGCATCCGTGGGAGTTGCTCGAGCCGCTGATCCCGCCGCGGGTCGGCGCCGCTCGCCTGTGCGGACTCGTGCCCGAGCACCACAAGCTTGGGACGGGTTCCCGGGGTGCCGTCTGTGTACGTCCGCGATATGCGTCGTAGGCCACCATGTGGCGCATGCGTGTTCTGGTCGTCGAGGACGAGCCGTTCATGGCCGAGGGCATCCGGGACGGCCTTCGGCTGGAGGCGATCGCCGCCGACATCGCCGCCGACGGGCACACCGCGATGGAACTGCTGAGCGTCAACACCTACGACATCGCCGTGCTCGACCGCGACATCCCCGGACCGTCCGGGGACGAGATCGCCGAGCACATCGTCGCCTCGGGCACGGGCATGCCGATCCTCATGCTCACCGCCGCGGACCGGTTCGACGACAAGGCGTCGGGCTTCGGGCTCGGTGCCGACGACTATCTGACCAAGCCCTTCGACCTCCGGGAGCTCGTGCTGCGGCTGCGGGCCCTCGACCGCCGACGCGCCCACGCCAGGCCACCCGTACTCGAGATCGCGGGCCTGCGGCTGGACCCGTTCCGCCGCGAGGTCCATCGGGACGGCCGCTACGTCCCGCTCACCCGCAAACAGTACGCGGTGCTCGAGGTCCTCGTCGCTGCCGGGGGTGGCGTGATCAGCGCCGAGGAGCTCCTGGAACGGGCCTGGGACGTCAACGCCAACCCCTTCACCAACGCCGTGCGCATCACGGTGTCGGCGCTGCGCAAGCGGCTGGGCGAACCGTGGCTGATCGCGACGGTGCCCGGGGTCGGCTACCGGATCGACGTCGCGGCCGGGCCCGAGGGGGCCGGGGGCCGGCGTGGATAGGCCGCCGGGATGGAGCGTCCGCCTCAAGCTCAGCCTCAGCTACGCCGGGTTCCTCATGGCGGCCGGTCTCGGGCTCATCGCGGTGGTGTGGGTGTTCCTCCTGCGGTACGTGCCCCCCGAGGCGATCAGGATCGTGAGAGATCGCGCGAGCGAGGACCCGACACGACCACCCGCTCCCGGGTTCGTCGTGCCCGGCCGGGCGGACCTGTGGGAGGCGTTCGCCCCCAAGGCCGCGCTCATGCTGGGCATCCTGCTGGTGTTCGGGCTGGTCGGCGGCTGGCTGCTCGCCGGCCGGATGCTCGCACCGCTGTCGCGGATCTCCGCCGTCACCCGCATGACCGGGACCGGGTCGCTCTCCCAGCGGGTCGACCTGCACGGCCGGCAGGACGAGTTCCGCGAGCTCGCCGACAGCGTCGACTCCATGCTCGCACGGCTCGAGGCACACGTCGCCGAGCAGCAGCGGTTCGCCGCCAACGCCTCCCATGAGCTCCGCACCCCGCTGTCGATCATGCGGACGCTGCTCGACGTGGCCCAGCGCGATCCGGACCGCGACGTCGACGAGCTCGTGGGGCGGCTGCAGCTCGTCACGACGCGGGCCATCGACCTCACCGACGGTCTGCTCGTGCTCAGCCGGGCCGAGCAGGGGTCCTTCGACCCGGAGCCCGTCGATCTCTCGCTGGTGCTGGAGGAGGCGGTCGAGACCCTGCTCCCCCTCACCGAGAAGCACTCCGTCGTCCTGCGGAGCTCGGGATCCACCGCGGCGACCGTCGGCTCCCCCGCGCTCCTGCTGCAGTTGACCACGAACCTGCTGCACAACGCGATCGTCCACAACCTCCCCGAACAGGGCCTCGTGCGGGTGACCATCGCAACCACCGCCACGGGGGTCACGCTCACCGTGGAGAACACCGGCGACCAGCTGGCTCCGGAGCTGGTCGCGGGCCTGACCGAGCCGTTCCGGCGCGGCACCGAGCGCGTCCACTCCGACCAGGCCGGCGTCGGCCTCGGCCTGGCCCTCGTCGCCAGCATCACCAGGGCGCACGCCGGAACCCTCACCCTCGCACCCCGCCCCGGCGGCGGCCTCCAGGTCGTCGTGCAGCTGCCGTCCGCGCACGGCTACCCGACGGGGAAGTCGAAATAGGTGTCGGGATAGGGCTCGTCCGCGAGGGTGTAGTGCCACCACTCCTGGTCGTAGGCGCGGAACCCGCTGCCCTCCATGACCGTCCGGAGGGTCTCCCGGTTCTTCCGCGCGAGGTCCGTGATGTCCGCGGCGCCGTGGTGGGAGAGCGAGTCCATCAGGTCGTGGTCACCGCCCATCTCGGCAAGTTCGCCCGTGCTGAGGTGGTAGAGCGTCAGGTCGACGGTGCTGCCGCGGCTGTGCCCCGATCTCGCCGCCACGTATCCCCTCTCGAACATCTCGCCACGGTCGATGTTCGGGTAGTGACGTGCCTTGGTGCGCCCGTCCTCCGGCAGCTCCGCCCACCTCAGGAAGCACTCGACGGCCCGCTGCGGGCGGTAGCCGTCCCACAGCAGCAGCCCGAAGCCCTTCTCCTCGGCTCGCTGCCGTGCCCGGTCCAGGGCCGAACAGAGCGCCGTCGTGCCCACGATGCGGTTGACGGCGTACCCGTCGACCGGTTTGCCGGTGAAGTTGTCCCAGGTCGAGTACTTGGCGTCCCAACGCACCCCGGCAACGAGCTGGTCCACGAAGACGAAGTCGGCGGTCATCCTCCGGCCACCCGCACCTGTGGCCCGGTCGCGAGCGCGACGAGCCGGTCGAGGACGTCACCGAGCGTCAGCCCCGCGGCGGCCATCATGGCCGGGTAGCGGCTGTAGGAGGTCAGGCCCGGGAGGGTGTTGACCTCGTTGAGCACGATCCGCCCGTCGGCGGTGAGGAACAGGTCGACGCGGGCGAGGCCGCGGCACCCGAGGGCGCGGTAGACCACCTTCGCGGTCTCCTGGACGAGCCGACGCGACTCCGACGGGATGTTCGCGGGCACGGTGATCGTCGAGTTCTCCGACCCGCTCTCCGGCGATGCCTCCTGGTGGATCCGGAAGAAGCCGCAGGACAGCGTGATCCGGTCGACCTCTCCCACAAAGAGATCGTCGCCGTTGCCCAGGACGGCACATCCGACCTCGTCGGCGACGATCGCCTCCTCGACCAGAACTTTCGTGTCGTACCGGCGTGCGACGTCGACCGCGCCCGGTAGCTCGTCGGCCCGCTCCACCTTCGTCACCCCGAACGACGATCCCGACCGGGCGGGTTTGACGAAGACCGGATAGCTCAGCTCGGCCGGGTCGAGCGCCTCGGTGGGCAGGAGCGACCGGAATGCCGGCGTGGCGACCCCGGCGCTGCGCGCGACGAGGTAGGTCAACGATTTGTCCATGCACAGTGCCGAGCTCGCGACGTCGCACCCGACGTAGGGCACGCCGGCGAGCTCCAGCAGCCCCTGGACCGACCCGTCCTCGCCGTACCGGCCGTGCAGGACGGGGAGGACCACGTCCAGCCGGGCCGCCTCGAACCGGTTCCCGTCCGCGACCAGCAGCCCGTGCACGCTCGGGTCCGGCGACAGGACGACTAGGCGGCCACGCTCCTCCCAGCCCTCGTCCGGACCGTCGCACAGCCGCCAGGTCCCGGACCCGGTGATCCCGACGAAGAACGGCTCGTACCGGTCGAGGTCGAGATGAGCGGCGACCTCGCGGGCGGACTTCACCGAGACCGGGTGTTCCTCGGAGCGGCCGCCGAACAGGATCCCGATCCGGGTCCTATGCATCCCGGCACCCGCTCTCGAAGGTCAGGCACTGCAGGATCGAGTTCTCCACGGCGTCGCGAAGGGCGTGGTCGGTGTGGTAGGCGACGTGCGGGGTGACGATCACGTTCGGCAGCCTCTGCAGCCGGGCCAGCACCGGCCAGTCGACCGGGTCACGTCGGCGGTCGGTCGCGAAGATCCCTTCCTCGCCCTCGAGAACGTCGAGGGCGGCGCCGCCCAGGCGGCCGCGCTCCAGCTCGTCCGCGAGTGCCCCGGTGTCGACGAGGGCCCCCCGTCCGGTGTTCACCACGATCGCGCCGGCCTTCAGCTCACCGAGGCGTGCACGATCCAGCAGATGCCGGGTCCGAGCACCGAGCGGGACGTGGAGGGTCACCACGTCGCTGCGCCGGAGCAGGTCCTCGAGCGGCACGTAGTCGGCCGAGAGGGTCGGACGGGGGTCGTGGGCCAGGATCCGGGCGCCGAACCCGGTCAGTCGGTCGACGACGGCGGCGCCGATGCGTCCGGTCCCGACGACGCCCACAGTGAGGTCCCGTAGCTCCCTGCCCCGCGTGGGCGGCGGCCGATAGTCGTGCGCCGCCGTCCGGTCCAGGACGGACCGAGTGTGGCGCAGCGACATCACGATCAGCATGAGCGTGTAGTCGGCTACCGCTGCGGGCGAGTACGCGACGTTCCCGACGGTGATCCCGGCGCGGGCCGCCTGCTCCAGGTCGATGTGGTCGACCCCGATGCTCCGCGTCGAAAGGTACCGCACGCCCACCCGTCCGAGAGCCCGCAGGATCGGGCCGGTGACCCGGGTCCGGTGGTCGACGCTGACGCAGCGGTTCCCCGATGCCAGGAGGGCCCCTGCCACCGACACGGGCTCGCCGGTCACGGCCGGCTCGACACCGAAGCGGTGCGCCGACTCCCGGAAGAGGGTGTGTTCGTCGCGGTCGCACCCGTACACGGTGATCCCGATCCGCTGCCCACGGGTGAGCACGGATCCCGACGATCCCGCAGTGCAGGGTCCTGTTCGCCTGGGCCGGCCTTCGGTCATGCTCGGAGCCAACACCGGGCGATGTTGCCCCGACGTATCCGGTTTCCGAGACACCAGCGATATCCTGACGAGGGCATATCGTCGCCGTATCGAGTTCTCGCGACGCTCACGCAACATCGGTCGGCCCTCACTACCCGCATGATCCCCCTCAGCCTCGGCGACATCGCCACGATCGTCGGCGGCACCGTGGACGGCGACAGCTCCGTCGTCGTGACCGCGCCGACCGTCCTGGACAGCCGACAGGCGGGGCAGGGCGCGCTCTTCGTCGCCTTCTCCGGCGACCGTGTCGACGGCCACGACTTCGCCGAGCACGCCGCACGGGCCGGGGCGGTCGCCGTGCTGGGCGCTCGGCCGATGCCGCTGCCATCCGTCGTCGTCCGGGACACGAGGGCCGCGCTCCAGGCTCTCGCCGCATACGTCGTCTCCCTCCTGCGGGAGCGGTTGACCGTCGTCGGGCTGACCGGCTCGCAGGGCAAGACCAGCACCAAGGACCTTCTCGCCGCAGTGCTGTCCGCCACCGGCCCGACGATCGCCACCATCGGCTCTCTCAACAACGAGCTCGGCGTGCCGCTCACCATGCTGCGCACCGATCCGACCACGCGATACCTGGTCCTCGAGATGGGAGCCCGCCACATCGGCGACATCGCCGCCCTCGCCCGACTGGCCGAGCCGGACATCGCTGTCGTCCTCAATGCCGGGATCGCCCACCTCGGCGAGTTCGGTTCCCGCGCGGCAGTCGCGCAGGCGAAGAGCGAGCTCGTCCAGGGGCTCGCCCCCGGTCGAACCGCCGTCCTCAACGCCGACGACCTGCGGGTCGCCGCAATGCGCACGCTCACCGACGGCCCGGTCCTCACCTTCGGTCATGCCGAGAACGCCGATGTGCAGGTCACGGATCTGAGGCTCGATCGGCTGGGACGCCCGAGCTTCACCCTGCGGACCGCCCATGGGTCCGCCACGGTCCGGCTCCAGATCGTCGGAGCCCATCAGGCGGTCAACGCCGCAGCCGCCGCCGCGGCCGGCTCGCCGCCGGAGTGCCCGTCGACGCCGCCGCCGCGGCACTCTCCACCGCATCACTGTCGAAGTGGCGCGCCGAGCTGCGGCACCTGGGCTCCGGCGCGACGCTGCTCGACGACACCTACAACGCCAACCCTGACTCGACCCGCGCGGCACTGGCGACGCTTGCGACCATCGAGGGCACCCGCCGGATCGCCGTACTCGGCGAGATGCTCGAGCTGGGCGACGAGTCCCACGCCGAGCATCACGCCATCGGCGAGTACGCCGCCTCCCGCGCCGACCTCGTGATCGCGATCGGCGACACTGCCCGGCACATCGCCGAGGGAGCCGGGGACAAGGCGATCCACGTCCCCGACAACGACGACGCTGTCGCATGGCTGCACGCTCACCTCACCGAGGGCGACGTGGTGCTCGTCAAGGCCTCACGCGCAGCGCGCCTCGACGAGGTCGCCGCCGCGCTCAGGTGACACCCTGCAAGCACACACAGGCAATCGGCCACAACCGGCGTGCGGTGCCCAGGCCCCGTCGACGAGGCGGGCACCGAGCCGGCGACACGATCGTGGCGGGATCGATGAGTCGGCGCGGTCCGGACGGTCGCTCCCTGAGGAGCCGCGGACACCCGCGGCGGCACAACGGAGGATCGCCTGTGGAGATCGACCTGTTCGCCTGCGTCGCGGTGAGCGACCTGACCCGCGCGATCAACTGGTTCGACAGGCTGCTCGGCGAGGTCGACGCCTTCGCACCCAACGATGTCGAGCACGTCTGGACGCTGGCCGAGCACCGCCATCTCTACGTCGAGCTGCTGCCGGAACACGCAGGCCACTCACGAGTCACCGTGTTCGTCGACGACCTCGACGAGTTCCTCACCGCCGCAGCCGAACGCGGTGTGCGACCGGTGGCACGAGAGCAGTACGGCAACGGCGTCACCAAGGTCTCCTACCGGGACCCGGACGGGAACGACATCGGAGTCGGCGGGCAGTCGTCGTGACCTCATTCCCGCCCTGGCGCCGACCGGGCTCCGCCGCGCATCTCCGCCTGCTCCGGGATGCCGGGCAGGGGGTCCTCGGCGGGCGGGGCGAAGACCGCCAGCACGGTCCGGACGACGACGTCGGCGGCGGCGTCCGGGTCGAGCCGGTCCGCGGCGACCTCCTCGGCGGCCCCGTGGACGACCTGATGGACCACGGCGACGAGCCAGGACACCGGCAGATCCGAGCGGAACACTCCCTCACGCCTGCCCCGTTCCACCAGCCGCTCGACCCGGGCCGCGGGTTCCTTGTGCAGGTCCCAGAGCCGCTCGGGAGAGAGCTCCTGGGTTGCGGCCGCGAGGACGGCGCGGGCAGCGTCGAGCTGTCGCCAGGTGGCGCGCAGCAACCGGACGAGGGCCGCTCGCGCGTCACCGGTCTGGTCGAGGTCCGCCAGGGCGGCCTCGTTGGCCCCGAGCACCCGGCCGGCGACGGCCTCGACCAGCTCCGCGCGCGAGGCGAAGTGCCCGTAGAGGGTGACCCGGCCAAGCCCCGCGGCGCGGGCGATCTCGGTCATGGTCGCCGACGGGGTGACCAGCAGGCAGGCGGTGGCGGCCTCCAGGATCCGCTCGACGTTGCGCGTGGCGTCGGCCCGCCGACTCTCCGTCACACCGGGGATCGTAACAACTCGAACAGGACTGTTTGACTTCGCCGTACGGGCCGTTCTACGGTGCCGGCACCGGGCCCGCCGGGGGGTGGGCCCGGGAGAGTGCGGGTTTCCGGGTGATCTTCGGAGGGATCCTGACCGTTGCGCATCGGTGAGCCGCTCGATCGCGCGCTCGCCGTGCTGTGCCTCGGCGCCTTCGCGACCGTGGTGATCGGCGCACTCGGCGCCGGGCCGGCCTGGCCCGCGATCCCCCTCGGAGCGGCGTTCGCGCTGGTGGGCACAGTCGGCTTCGGCCGGGTGCGGCGTGCCGGGCGGTGGGCCGCGGTCGGATACGTCGTGGTGCAGGGCGGGCTCGGCTACGCGGTGTTCACGACCGACCCCGGCGTGGGCGGGACGCTGAACCTGGTGGTGCTCGTCAGCCAGTGCGTACTGCTGCTCCCGCTGCCCGCGACCGCGGTGGTCGTCGCGCTGACCCCCTTCGTGCACACCGGGATGCCGCTCGCCGAGGCCGCCCGCGAGGGGGTCGGGACGCTGGCCGCGGTGCTGTTCGGGGCCGTCGTCACCGAGCTGCTGCGCCGCGAGCAGCGCGCCCGGGCGGACCTCGCCGCCGCCCACGCCGAGGTAGCGCGGCTGGCCACCGCCCAGGAGCGCAACCGGGTGGCCCGCGACATCCACGACGAGCTCGGCCACGCCCTGTCCGTCGTCGGGATGCAGCTCAAGGCCGCCCGGGCGGTCCTGCTCACCGACCCGACGCGGACCGACGCGCTGCTGGCCACCGCACAGCACACCGCCGAGTCGGCGTTGGAGGACGTCCGCCGCTCGGTCCGGATGCTGCGCGAGCCCCGCTCGCTCCCCGAGGCCCTGACCGCGCTGACCACCGAGGTCGGCGCCGATCTCACGATCACCGGCACGCCCCGCCCGCTGCCGTCCGAGATCACCGGGGCCCTGCGTCGCGCCGCCCAGGAGGGGCTGACGAACGCGCGCAAGCACGCCGCCGCCACGCGGACCGAGGTCGTCCTCGACTTCGGACCGGGCACCGTGCGCGTCGAGGTGCGCGACGACGGCGTGGGACCACGCCCGATGTCCGCCACCGGGTTCGGGCTGGTCGGCCTGCGGGAGCGCGCCGAACCGCTCGGCGGTCGGGTCGAGCTCCTCGGGCCGCCGGAGGGCGGGAGCGTGCTACGGATGGAGGTGCCCGGATGACCGTCCGCGTGCTCGTCGTCGACGACCAGGCGTTGTTCCGGGAGGCCCTCCGCACCCTGCTCGACGCCCAGCCGGAGATCACCGTCGCCGGGGAGGCGGGCGACGGGGCGGAGGCGCTGCGCCGCGGGGCGGAGCTCGCCCCGGACGTGGTGCTGATGGACCTGCGTATGCCGGTGCTCGACGGCGTCGGGGCCATCCGGCGGTTCCGGGTCGAGCAGCCCGCGGTGCGGCTGATCGCCCTGACCACGTTCGACGACGACGAGGACGTCTTCGCCGCCCTGCGCGCCGGGGCGCTGGGATACCTGCTCAAGGACGTGCCGTCGGCCCGGCTCGTCGAGGCCGTGCTCGCGGCCGCCCGCGGGGAGTCCGTCCTGCAGCCGTCGGTGGCGGCGAAGGTCGTCGCCCGCGTCGCGCAGCTGCCCGACCCTGTGCCCAGCCCCCGGCCCCAGCCGCTGGTGGACCCGCTGTCCGAGCGCGAGCTGCAGGTGCTCCGGCTGCTCGCCCGGGGGCTGAGCAACCGCGAGATCGCGGGCGAGCTGTTCCTGGCCGCGGGCACGGTGAAGAACCACGTGACGAACGTGCTGGTCAAGCTCGCTGTGCGGGACCGGACCCAGGCCGCGCTGCGCGCCCACGCCCTCGACCTGCTCGGACCGTGACCGGGGACCGTGACCATCGGCACGGGTCCCTGGCCGCCGCGCTCGCCATCCTCGGTGCGTCCCCGCCCCCCACCGAGGAGGTCCTCATGACCACCACTCGCTTCGTCGGGCACTACCTGGAGATGTGCGCCGCGATGGTCGTCGGCATGCTCCTGTTCGCTCCACTGTGGCCTGCCGCCTGGTCCGGCCGGCCGGACGCCGCGGCCGCGATCATGGCCGTGGACATGGCCGTCGCGATGGGCTTGTGGATGCGCATCCGGCGCCACAGCCGGGCGGCGACCACCGAGATGTGCCTGGTGATGCTCCTGCCCTTCGCCCTGCTGCTCCCCGCGTTCTGGCTCGGCCTGCTCTCCGGCACCGCGCTGATGATCGCGGGCCACGTGGTGATGTTCCCACTGATGCTGCTGGTGATGCTCCGCAGGCGCACCGAGTACGCGCACGGTGTGGCCCGATGAACCGCGTCGGCACGTGGATCGCGGTGCTCGTGGCCCTCCTCCTGCCCGCGGGCGTCGGTGCCGCGATCTCGGCACCCGCCACCTTCGCCGCGCTGCACGCTCCAGGCCCCGCCCGCGCGGTCCCGCACCCCGCTCCCCCGGTCCACGACCCAGCCCGACCGACGGCGGCGGTGGTGCTCGGCGCCGACGGCGCCGTGGCCTCGGACGTGTTGGGGCCCTTCGAGACCCTGGCGGTCACCGACCGGTTCAACGTCTATGCCGTGGCCGCCGACCACGACCCGGTCGTGCTGACCGGCGGCCTGGACCTCCTCCCGCACCTGACCTTCGACGAGCTCACCGACCGGCTCGACGGCGCGGCACCGGACCTGGTGATCGTTCCCGCGCTGCCCGCGGACGACGACCCCGCCGGAGCCTGGGCGGACGCCCAGGTCGACCGCGGCGCCCACGTCGTCGGCGTGTGCAACGGTGCCGGGGTGCTCGCCGCGGCCGGAGTCCTCGACGGCCGCACCGCCACCGCGCACTGGACCCGCGTCGAGCGCTACACCGCCGCCCACGACCGCACCGACTGGGTCAGCAGCGTCCGGTTCGTCTCCGACGGCCCGGTCGTCACGACCGCGGGCATCCTCTCCGGACTCGACGGCACCCTGCACGCCGTCGAGCAGCTGACCGATCCCTCCACCGCGGACCGGGCGGCGGCCGCGATCGGCTGGACCCGGCACCGGGCCGAGGATCCCGTCCACGCACCCGGCGGGCCCTACCCCGTCGCCGTGGTCAACGCGGCGCTGCGGTGGGATCCCGACCGGATCGGCGTCGTCGTCACCCCCGGAGTCGGCGAGCTCGAGCTCGCCTCGGTGTTCGACGTCCATGGCGGGCAGTCCCTCGCCGCCCGCACCGTTGCGCTGTCCGCCGACGGCGGCCCGGTCCGTACCCACCACGGCCTCACCGTCCTCCCGCGCGACGACCTCTCCGCCGCCGGTCTCGACCGCATGCTCACCCCGGGCCCGACCGGCCTACATGCCGCGGGCGGGTTCGCCTTCGATGCCGCGCTCGTCGACCTCGCCCGCACCACCGACCGGTCCACCGCCGCCTGGACCGCCGCGGTCCACGAGTTCCCCGCCGACGGCCTCGTCCTCGATGGGCCGGCCTGGCCTTGGGTACCCACCCTGCTGCCGGTCGGGCTCGGCCTGGTCGCGGCCGCCATCACCGGCATCCTGCTCCGCCACCGCTCCCGGAAGGAGAGCACCACAAAACCCCTACCGACGTGACCGTGATCCGTGGAGTCAGCCACCCCGATGCCACGCCGACCCCCCCATGGGACACCGGGCGTGCGCAGGTCGCCGCCACGGAGACGTTCCGGCTGTCGACGGTGCGCCCCGACCGCAGGCCAGACGTGACGCCGCTGATCACGGTGTGGCCCGGCTGTCGGAGCCGGCCGGGTGACAGCAGGGCCGTACGTCTCACCGGACGTTCGGACCTCACGGAGCGGCACCGTGCGGTCCGGCCGTGCCGCAGCGAGAAGGACGACCTCGGCGCGCCCTGCGATACACACCCAAGAAGTCACCGTTTTGGTCCGCCTACGACCGACCACGACTTCTCCAGCTGAACACCGGCCAAAGATCGTCAGTGCGGAAGGCCGCTCTCGCCAGCACGAATACCCATCGGAGCCGGTGGTGGAGCGCCCGATTCCCCTCCAGCGGGTTCTCGGTTCAAGTCCGAGGCGGTGTACCAGTCCGTGCAGGTCAAGAGCTTGAAACCTCGCCCATCGCACCCCGTCCGAGATCATCTCCGATGGTTTCCGACCAGAACGACAGCATCTGCTCAGTTGCGATCAGCCGTGACGGCCACTGCGGCGTACGCGTCGGCGGCTCCTGCCGATTCGCTACAGGAATACTCAAGCCCTCGAGGACACCAGACCCGGAACAGGTCTCGCTGACCGAGCGTCCAGAGCAGCGACGCCGTCCCCCGGCCCGCGATGGCCCGGGCACAGCGTGCAGATCATCGAGTGTCTCCTCGGCGCCGACGAGACACGACGCCGCCCGACGAAAGGGCTGGCGACCGCCAGGGACACGGGGTCAAGGCCGGACGAGTCGGACCTCGAGGCGGTACCCTCCTGTAGTGCTGATCGTCGCCGGCCGGGTCGTCGACCCAGAACGCCTCGCCACGATCTGCCACGCCTACGGCATCGAGCACCTCGAAGTGTTCGGTTCAGCCGCCACCGACACTGCTGGCGCGACCAGCGACATCGACCTCCTCTACAGCCTCCAGCCCGGCCGGATGCTGGGCTGGGAGATCGACGACCTCGCCGACGAACTCGCCGAACTCTTCGGCCGACCCGTCGACCTAGTCTCACGACGAGCCCTGCACAAGAAGCTCCGAGACCAGGTGCTCGCCGAAGCCCGCCCACTTTATGCAGCGTGACCTCCTCCTACTCGGCGAGATCATCGACGCCGCCGAACAGATCTAGCAACTGACCGCCGGTGTCACCCTCGATCAGCTGGACGAGCGCAGAGAACGCCGCGACGCGCTACTGTGGAACTACACCGTGCTCGGCGAGGCCGCCGGGCAGATCTCCAACGAGACCAAGACTCGGTTCCCAGCCGTCGCCTGGCAGCAACCGGTACGGCTGCGCAATCGCCTTGTCCACGGGTACTGGTCCATCGACATGGAGATCCTCCTCGCCCAACGTCAGCTGCCCGCCCTCGTCGCCGACCTCCGCGACGTTCTCACGACGCTCTCCGCAGACAGCTGATCCGTGCCGCAAGGCCTACACCGACTTCGCAGCGTCCGCTCCGTCCGCTGGGAGGAACAGGTGCTGTTGTCGCCAGTCACCGTTTTGGTCAGCGATTACCACCGATCACGGTGCCGGACAGACATCACGAGTGATGATTGACTTGGCCGACAAAGGTCATCTGACCGGCAGGAACGAGTCCTGGGGATCCTCGGAGAGCACCCGACTCCCCTCCAGCGGGTTCACGGTTCAAGTCCGTGGCGGTGTACGACAAGTCCCAGGTCACAGCAGGTTACCAGTGATCTGGGATTCTTGTTTCAAGATCAAGTGACCGCTTTGGTCACCGTTTATCAGCCGTGATCACCGGTGGGCACTCGTGATCGACGGCTATAGAGAAGATCACCGGTTCGGACTAGCGGGGCGACGAGCGCCGGGTTTGTCGGTGCTGCTCAGTACCCCTGGCCGCATGAGCGCCGACCGGGACGAGCTGCAAAGACTCGTCGACGAGCTCCCCGAGCACGACATCCCCGCCGTGCTCGCCGAAGCCCGCCGCGCCCACCTCGAAGCGGCGACCGAGTAGCCGCCGGCGTTGTTCAGCTCGTTCGCCGGCGGCCGCACGGACCTCGGCGCCAACCACGACGACCACCTCGTCGACAGGCGGATGAGTCCGCTCCCGGGCGGTACGCTCCGTCAATGCTGATCGTCGCCGGCCGGGTCGTCGACCCAGAACGCCTCGCCACGATCTGCCACGCCTACGGCATCGAGCACCTTGAACTGTTTGGCTCCGCCGCCGGCGACAACGCCGGGCCGACGAGCGACATCGACCTCCTCTACACCCTCCAGCCCGGCCGCACTCTGGGCTGGGAGATCGACGACCTCGCCGACGAACTCACCGAGCTCTTCGGCCGCCCCGTAGACCTCGTCTCCAGACGAGCCCTCCACGTGAAGCTCCGCGACCACGTCCTCGCCGAAGCCCGCCCCCTCTATGCAGCGTGACCTCCTGCTGCTCGGCGAAATGATCGACGCCGCCGAACAGATCCGACAGCTCGCCGCCGACATCACCCTCGACGAGCTCGACGAACGGCGCGAACGGCGCGACGCGCTGCCGTGGAACTACACCGTGCTCGGGGAGGCCGCAGGCCAGGTCTCCATCGAGACCAAGAACCGATTCCCCGCCGTCGCGTGGCAGCAGCCCGTACGGCTCCGCAACCGCATCGTCCACGGCTACTGGTCCATCGACATGGAGATCCTGCTGACAACCGCACGGAGCCAACTGCCCGCACTCGCCGGCGAGCTCCGCGACGCCCTCGCTGCCCTTTCAGCGGATGACTGATCCGGCACGCCAAACCCGCTGCCGACTCCCGTTCATCCTGTACTCATCATTGCAGTTCAGAGCCTCCCCTCCTCGACCTCAGTCGAGGTTGTGTAGCGCGAAGTCAACGCTTACTCAACAGAAACCCCCGCAATGGAGTCAGCTGTTCATGCCGGGGCGTACCAGTCACAAGTAGCCCGTTGTGGCCACCGCTTACGACAGATCACCGTGGCAGACAGACAACTGCACGGGGATTTCCGAGAGAGTCAGCCACCGATCAGGCCTCGGTCAGCCGGCGATGCATTTGGCGAGAGTCGGCACTCCGTCTCCGGTCAGCTCCCCGGTGACGCCCTTGCGCCCGGCGAGCGCCATGAGCAGCGACTCGCCCGGGCCCTCGACGAGCGGGCCGTTGCCGGTGCGCCAGTTCAGATCGGTCGCCGACAGCGTGAGGCCCTTGATCCGCTTCGCCGCGCCGATGGTCGGTGCGGTCTTGGCGAAGTCGAGCACCGCGGCCGGGCGCTGGGGCGGGATCTGCCGTTCCAGGCTGAGGGGCCGGCGGATGTCCTGGTGGTGGATGGTCCCGTCGGTGAGCGCGATCCGCCCACCGAACCCGGCGGTGAGCCCGCGGGGCCGCAGATGGTCTTTGACCAAGGCAACCAGCTCGTCCGGGCTGCGCTCGGCGTGCTCGGCCACCCCGATGGCGTTCGGGCCTCCGGTGACGAAGCGGCCCTTCACCATCCGCCCGACCGTCCCCCACAGCCCGAGGTCTTCGAAGCTGAACATGTGCGCGACCACGTCACGCACCCGCCACTCCTCACAGAGGGTCGGGGCGTCCCACTGCTGCGGGGTCAGTGAGACGAGCAGGTCGGCGATCTCGGCGCGTTCCGCGCACGCCATGGCCATGTAGTCCGGGCGGTCGGCGCGGCTCACTGGTCGGCCACCGCCTTCGCGAACCCGTCGAGCAGCAGCACCCATCCCCCACCGCCGTTGATCGCGGCGTTGATGGCCTCCCCGCCGACGAGACGCTCGAACAGCCGGTGCTCCACCTCGACGACGCTGCCCGCCCCGTCGGCGCGGAACACGGCCTCGATCTCGCTGGCGTGTTCCGGGTCGGGGTCGAACTGCCACGACCCGTTGATCTGCCAGGTGAACACCAGCCGGTGCGGCGGCTCCCACGCCAGCACCCGGCCCCAGTCGCACTCGCTGCCGTCGACGCCGCGCTCGTACCAACGACCCCCGACCCGGGGCTCGAGGATCACCTCGTCGACGTCGGCGGCGCCGATGTGGAACTGGTGGGGCCACCACGAGTCCATCGAGCCGGTGAACACCTCGAAGGCCCGCTCGACGGGCACGGCCAGCGAGACGCTGCCGGTGATGGGTGGGATCGGGGCGACGTCGGTCATGCGGGGTTCCCCTCCAACGGGTCCTCCGAGACGTCCCCGACTTCCGGGGGTGCTTCGGCGAGTTTGTGGAAGCCGGTCAGGGCATCACTCCACACCCCGTCCAGCCACGCCCGCAGCGCGGTCACGCCCGCGGGATCGAGCCGGTGGATCCGCCGAGTCCCCTCGGCCTCGCTGACCACCAGGCCGCCCTCACGCAGCACCCGCAGGTGCTGAGACACCGCGGGACGGCTGATCGGGAGCGCGTCGGCCAGCTCCTGCACCGAACACGCCCGGCGCGCGAGCAGCTCGAAGATCGCCCGGCGGCTCGGGTCACCGAGCAACCCCAGACCGCCATCTCCGTAAGCTGCCACGGACGGTAAGCCTAGACGCACACAACTCGAACACGCCAGACGCTGTCGCTGCGTCAGCATCAGCTTTATAGTTCATCGCATGCTGACCAGTGAGACGCGGGAGGCGGCGCTGGCCCGGATCGGGAAAGCCCTCGCCGACCCGACCCGATGCCGCATCCTGCTCGCCATCCTCGACGGCGCGAGCTTCCCCGCCCGGCTCGCCGAGCAGCTGGGGCTCACCCGCCCCAACGTGTCCAACCACCTGGCCTGCCTGCGCGGGTGTGGCCTGGTCACCGCCGCCTACCAAGGGCGGAAGGTGCACTACGCCATCGCCGACCCACACCTCGCCCAAGCCCTGCGCGAGCTGCTCGCCGTCGTCCTGGCCGTCGACACCGGCCCCGACTGCATCGACGACGACTGCGGCCCCACAACCACCACGGTAGACAGGACGACCGGTAGCGCGACCGCCGCGAAGGTGGCGCAGCAGTGAGCGAGACGACCCGCCCCTCACCCGATCCCGCCGCGTCGACGTGCACCGACGGCTGCTGCACCGCGGCCGACACGGCACCCGCAGACTCAGCACCGAGCCAAACCATCGCGCTGTCCGCCGGGCGGCGTTCGATCCTGACCCGTCGCGTGCGACTGCTGGTCGCAGCCACGATCACCTACAACGTCGTCGAAGCCGTCGTCGCGATCACCGCAGGCCACCTCGCCTCCTCCGCGGCCCTGATCGGCTTCGGCCTCGACTCCGTGATCGAGGTGGCGTCGGCGACCGCGGTCGCCTGGCAGTTCTCCGGATCCGACCCGGCCAAGCGAGAACGCGCCGCCCTGCGGGTGATCGCGCTGTCGTTCTTCGCCCTCGCCGCATACGTCACCGTCGAGTCGGTCCGCGCCCTGTCCGGCGCCGCCGAGGCCGAACACTCCACCGTCGGGATCGTGCTCGCCGCGCTCTCCCTGGTGATCATGCCGTTCCTGTCCGCCGCCCAACGCCGCGCAGGCCGCGAACTCGGCTCGGTCAGCGCGGTCGCCGACTCCAAGCAGACCCTGCTCTGCACCTACCTGTCCGGCGTCCTGCTCGTCGGGCTGCTGCTCAACAGCCTGTTCGGCTGGTCCTGGGCCGACCCGATCGCCGCCCTCGTCATCGCCGCCGTCGCCGTGCGCGAAGGACGAGAGGCCTGGAAGGGCCACCACTGCTGCTGACGACACGACGCCGCCTCCGGCACCGATCACACGACCCGGTGTGATCGGGCCGGGGCGTGGGAGTCGGGGATACTCCCCCGTACGCACGATGGCGGCGCATCCCGGCAGCGAGAAGGTAGCGGTGATGGAGCTCGCGGTGCTCGGTCAAGCGGCGGCGATGTTCGCCGTGACAACATCGACGACATGGTCGTCCTCGCGGTGTTCTTCGGCCAGACCCGCGGCAGCCGAGCCGCAGCCACCCGCATCGTCGCCCTGTCGGTGCTCGGTGTCCTCGGTGCCGGGTCGGTGAGATCGACCGCGACCGGCAGCACGGAACCCGACGCCGGCCCGGTGACGATCGCGACCTTGCGGGACAATCACCGGTCCATCAGAGCGACTGCTTGCCCAGCCAGGTCAGTGCCGACTCCGCGATCTCGCGCCAGCCCGCGTCGATGGTCAGCGAGTGGGCGCGGTCGGGGAACTCCATCAGGTCGGTGACGGCGTCGGAGTGCCGGTACTGCTTGAGGGTCGCCCTGGTCACGGCCTCGGGGACGGTGTGGTCCTTGCCCCCGGTCATCAGCAGCAGCGGGCCGCGGAGTTCGTTGGCGGTGTCGACCTTCGCCGGTGAGTGCGGGTTGAAGTTCGCCGCCGCGGCCTCGAACAACGGCTTGCCCGGCGCGGGGATGGCCCACCGCTCGAACAGCGCGTCCGACTCCGCCTCGCTGATCGCGTTGCCGAAGGCGAACCGGAACTGCTCGGCGGTCAACGAGACGGCCTTGTGCTTGTTGCCCGGGTTCTTGAACACCGGCAACGTGGCCTTGAGCGCCGAGAGTGGCAGGGGCAGCACACCCTTGATCTGCGCGGCGTCGATCGCCACCGCCGCCACGGCCAGGTCCTGTCCCAGCAGCTTCTGGGCGATCATCCCGCCGAACGAGTGGCCCACGAGGATCGGCTTCGCCGGGAGCTCCGCGATCAGTGCGGCGAAGTGGGTCACCACGTCGTCGATGCCGTGGTCGGCGATCGGCTCGGGGTGGCGTCTGGCTTCGGCGACGGTGTCGGGGTCGCCGGGCCACCCCGGCGCGACGGGCGCGTACCCGGCTTGGGCGAACACCTCGACCCAGGGCTCCCAGGAGCTCGCGTGCAGCCAGAGTCCGTGGATGAAGACGACGGGAGTGCTCACGCAGGACGACCTCTCGTAGGTGGGTGTTCATCGGGAGTGGTCCGCCGGACCCGACCGAGTCGGCCACCCACCCCCCGGGGTGGCCGACGTCGGTGCCGCCTCGGGCTCGCACCGTCGTCGAGCCCGAGCCGGTACCGCCGGCGGTCCACGACGATGGGGACCGCTGGATCGTGGGATCGGACGACCGGCGAGGCTGTTCCCCGGTCGATCCGGTCGACTGAGCAGCCTCTGCGACGGCTACAGGACGATCGCCGGGAGCAGGGGCCGGTCGTGGCCCCCACTATGGCCCCACCCCCGCCGGCGTGGGGCGATCTCTCGAATCCCGACCCGAATGCGAGGAAACAGGGTCGGCGTCAGCCGGCTGCGGGACGCCGGACGAACGGGTGCCGCAGATCGACCACCGTCTCGCCGGGCGTGTGCCGGATCTCCAGGGAGTGGACCATCGCGCTCATCATCGGGATACCGCGGCCCCGCCCGGCCAGGTGGCG
This sequence comes from Pseudonocardia xishanensis, assembly GCF_039541715.1. Taxonomy (NCBI): domain Bacteria; kingdom Bacillati; phylum Actinomycetota; class Actinomycetes; order Pseudonocardiales; family Pseudonocardiaceae; genus Pseudonocardia; species Pseudonocardia xishanensis. Next base: position 121,239 of record NZ_BAABGT010000016.1, on the reverse strand, counting down.
GTGCGTCGGCGGGCGCCAGACGCCCTGGTCGCTGACCGCGAGATGCAGTTCGTGGGGCCCGGCCACCAGGTCCAGACCGACCGACCCAGCGTGCCGCGCATCGAGGTAGGCGTGGTCGATCGAGTTGGCCGCCGCCTCGTTGACGGCACAGACAATGTCGTCGGCGGTGTCCTCGTCCACCCCGAGCAGGGAGAGCCAGTGCCTGCTGGTCGCACGGATCACGGCGAGCTGGACGGCTTCCGCCGTCCACGAGTGTGTGGCGTGCGACGAATCCATGATCGGCCTCCGATGAGAACGACGAGCGGAGGCGTTCTCCGGGGGTCGGGGCGGAACCTTCTGTCACCGAGCGGTACCCGTCGCCGGGCGTCTCAACCATCACGAGGCTCGACGCCGACAGGCATGGGCATCGCCACGCTGTCGGGCAATCCGCCGCTACGGAGGCTCGGTGTCGACGGTCCTCCGTTCTCCGGGACGACCGAAGATGCTGAGGATCTCCGCAGGGCCACCACCCGTGCTGCCGAACCAGTGCGGGACCGCGGTGTCGAAGGAGACGACCTCGCCCGGCCCGAGGATCCGGTCGCGGCCGTCGAGCACGATGCGCATGTGCCCGGACAGGACATGGATCCACTCGTGGCCGTCGTGGGTCCGCGGCTCCGGGGTCGATCCGTTCGTCGGAATCACGATCTTCCACGCCTGCACCCCGTCGGGCTCCCCGGTCAGCGAGATGACGGTGCGGCCCTTGACCCGCCGAGGTGTCAGCCGGAGCCGGGGGTCGCCCTCCGGGGGCGCCCCGACGAGGTCGTCGAGCGGGACCCGGTAGGCGTGCGACAGAGCGAGCAGCAGCTCGAGGGTGGGTCGGCGACGTCCGGTCTCGAGTCGCGACATCGTGCTCGTGGAGATGCCGGTCGTGAGCGCCACCTCGGTGAGGGTCAGCCTACGCCGGGAGCGGAGGCGCCTGAGCCGGGCAGCGACGCCGTCGAGCGCGACGGCGATCTGAGCGCTCGAGGTGTCCTCCACGGGCTCATCTGACTCCCGATTCCCACAAACGGCAACGATCCTAGGCAAAACACCCCGATGCGCCCAGCCTTGCGGCATGACGACCCCCCGAGACGGACCTGCACCGCCCCCGCCCGACGCACTCGTCGAGACCGCCCCCGCCGAGACACCGTCAGTGCGCCGGCTGAACCTCATGCGCCTCGGCTACGGGTTCGTCGGAGTCGGCCTGGCGGTCGTCAAATGGCCACTGCTGTTCCAGGACATCGGCTCCGTGCCGGTGCTGGACGGCGTGGTGGTCTGTGTCCTCACGGCCATGTCACTCTTGATGTTCCTCGGGCTCAGGAATCCCGTGGCCCTGCTGCCGATCCTGCTGTTCGAGGTGCTCTGGAAGGCGATCTGGCTCGCGGTGGTCGCCGTCCCCCATCTGGTCGCCGGAGACACCGACGCCGCGACCGGTGCGATCCTGATCAGCTGTTCCTTGATCGTCGTCGTCATCGCCGTCGTCCCATGGCGGTTCGTCCGGCGTCGCTACCTCAGGGAGCCCGGCGAGCCGTGGCGCCTGGCTCCGCCATCCCTCCACCACTCGCAGCGATGAGGAATTCATGCCGACCGTGACCCCACCCGCCGAACCGCGGACCGACGGCACCACGATCGGGATCCCGGTGAGGACCATGCGGACGACCGCGTTCGTCGCAGGAGCGCTGTACCTGCTGACGTTCGTCACCTCGATCCCCACACTCGCGCTGTTCGCCTCAGTGCACGATCCGGCGTACGTCCTCGGCGCGGGCCCGGACACCGGGGTTCACCTCGGGGCCGTCCTCAACGTCCTCTGCGCACTCGCCGGCATCGGAACGGCGGTGGCCCTGAATCCGATCCTCAAGCGCCACAACGAGAGTCTGGCCATCGGTTTCGTCGCCTCACGCGTCGTCGAGGGTGCACTCATCCTGCTCGGCGTCGCGAGCCTGCTCTCGGTCGTGACCCTGCGGCACAGCGGTGCGGACCCGACCGCACTCACCGCGGGTGCCGGTGTGCTCGTCGCGGTCCACGACTGGGCGTTCGTCCTCGGCCAGAGCCTGATGCCGGTCGTCAACGCACTGATGCTCGGCACCGCCCTGTACCGCTCGCGGCTGGTGCCGCGGCTCATCCCGGCGCTGGGTCTCATCGGGGCGCCCCTGCTGTTCGCCTCCGTCATCGGCACGATCTTCGGGGCGTTCCCCCAGAGCTCCATCCTCGCGTTGTTCGCCGGGCTGCCCATCGCCGTGTGGGAGTTCTCGCTCGGCGTCTGGCTGGTCGTCCGTGGATTCCGGACCTCACGACCCACCCCGACCCCCGCTCTCTGACGATCGACAGTCCACCGAGGAGAAGGCCATGCCCGACATCCGATCGAACCCTCCCACGCCGTACCCCGTCCACCTCGAGGGTCGACTCGAACCCGACATCTCCCGCGGACTCTGGCTCGTCAAGTGGCTGCTCCTGATCCCCCACGTCATCGTCCTGGCGGTCCTGTGGACAGCCTTCCTGCTCCTGACGATCGTCGCCTGGGTCGCCATCCTCGCCACCGCCCGCTACCCACGAGCGATCTTCGACTTCAACCTCGGGGTCCTCCGCTGGACCTGGCGTGTCTCCTTCTACGGCTACAGCGCACTCGGCACCGACCGCTACCCGCCCTTCACCCTCGCCGACGTCGCCGACTACCCCGCCCGCCTCGACATCACCTACCCCGAGCACCTCTCCCGCGGCCTCGCCCTGGTCATGACCTGGCTCCTCGCGCTCCCGCACTACCTCGTCGTCGGGTTCTTCGTCGGCGGCAGCGGTGCCGCGGCGTGGCGCTACGGCGACATCGCGCCCATGACCGCGAGCGGCGGCCTCGTGGGGCTGCTGGTGCTGTTCACCGGCATCGCCCTGCTCGTGCGCGGCACCGTTCCCACAGGCCTCTTCGACGTCGTCCTCGGCATGGACCGCTGGGCCCTCCGCGTCACCGCCTACGCCGTCCTGATGACCGACGCCTACCCACCCTTCCGCCTCGACCAGGGCGGCGGCGAACCGCGACCGACCCCGCTCCCCGACGACCCGCTGACCCCCGGCACCACCGGTCTCCCCCAGGCACCCCCGCTGGTACCGGCATGACAGCCCAGCCGGGCGCGACGAGACACGCCCACCGCTTCCAGCTCCGTCCGGCCCTCACGATTTCGAAAGGACGTCGCAGGGCGCCGGTCACCGTTTTGGTCACCGCTTACACCAGATCACCATGACGAACAGGCGTCTCCGCTGATGATCGACTAGACCCGCGCAGTGTGCCTGACCAGCATGAACGAGGATCGGAGCCGGTGGTGGAACATCCGACTCCCCTCCAGCGGGTTCACGGTTCAAGCCCGTGGCGGTGTACGCAAACTAGCAGGTCAGACCGGTTGTCGGTCTGGCCTGCTAGCGTTTTCGGTGATCCAACTGACCGGAAACTGGGCGGAAACCCGCCCGCGAGGAGTCCGCGATGGCTCGTCCCCCTCTCGCTCTCGCCATCTCGTCGACGTTCGGAGCCTGCCTGCGAGGAGACGTGGGCCCGGGCTGGGTCGTCATCACTGCCTCCTCGATCGGCTGTCGGGACTCCGTCGATGGTAGCCGCGGCCGTCGCAGGGTAGGCTGATCAACTCTCTTGTTGGCGTGGCTGAGTAGACGCCGAAACTCGTGGTCACCAGCGCCGCGTACGACCGGCTGACCGCCGAGGGGTTCGTCGAGGGGCGGGTCGGGGCGGGGACGTTCGTCGCCGTCGGGGTCCGCCCCTCCCGCACCCGACGGGCGCCGGGCGGCGCGGTGCGCCCCCGCGCCGCCTTCCGCGACCTGGCCCCGCTCGGCACCGCCCCACCCGGTCCGGACCCGACGGCCGGGGGCCGTCCCCCGCCGCGCCCCGCACCGGGCACGCCGGTCGTCGACTTCACCGTCGGCGTGCCGGACCCGAGCCTGTTCCCCCTCCCCACCTGGCGCCGCCTGGTCTCCGCCGAGCTGCGGTCCTCGCGGCTCACGGCCGGGTACCGGGAGCCCGCCGGGCACCCGGGACTGCGCGCCGCGATCGCCCGCCATCTGGGTCTGGCCCGAGGGCTGCGCGCGGGCGCGGAGGACGTGGTCGTCACCACCGGGGCCCAGCAGTCCTTCGACCTGGTCGGCCGGGTGCTGATCGAACCGGAGACGGTCGTCGCGGTGGAGGAGCCGGGCTACCCGCCGGTGCGGCGGCTCTGGGAGTCACTCGGGGCGCGGGTGCGCGGGGTGCCCGTGGACGCCGAGGGGCTCGTGGTGGACGCGCTTCCCGCGGCGGCACGGCTCGTGCACGTCACGCCGTCGCACCAGTTCCCGCTGGGCACGGTGCTGTCCCCCGCCCGGCGGACCGCGCTGCTGGAGTGGGCCGACCGCCGCGGCGCGGTCCTGGTCGAGGACGACTACGACAGCGAGTTCCGGCACGCCGACCGGCCGCTGGAGCCGCTGCAGGCGCGCGACGCGAGCGGGCGCGTCGTCTACGTCGGGTCGTTCTCCAAGACCCTGCTACCCGCCCTGCGCCTGGGGTTCCTGGTCGCCCCGGCGTCCCTGCGCCCGGCGCTGGTCACCGCACGGCAGCTCACCGACTGGCACGGCGATCCGGTCGCGCAGGGCGCGCTCGCCCGGTTCGTCGACGACGGCCTGCTGGCCCGGCACGTCCGCAAGGCCCAGAAGGTCTACGCCGAGCGCCGCTCCGCCCTGCTCGCGGCGCTGCCCGCGGGGTGGGAGCCCTATCCCTCCGCCGCGGGCCTGCACATCGCCGCCCGCGTCGACGACGCCGCGACGGTGGCCGCGCGGGCCGCGGACCAGGGGGTTCGACTCGAGACCCTGGACCGCTACTGCGCCGACACCCCGCTCGACGGCCTCGCCCTCGGCTTCGGCCCGGTCACCGCGGAGCGGATCACCGCCGCTCTCCGGGCGGCGGGACCCGGTCCGGGCCGCTGAGGGCTCGGCCCGGTCCCCGCGGAGCGGATCGCGGGGGTCATTCGGCGGGTGGGACCTCGTCCGGGTCGGTGAAGGCCTTGGCCAGGTCGCGGCTGAGCTCCATCGCCCGACGCGCCCAGTCCGGCCTGGCGCGGGCCAGGCCGCCCGCCGGGGTCGGGACCGCCAGCTCACCCAGCCGGACCCGGGCGAACCCGAGCCGGTCGGCGAGGTCGTAGGCCTTGCGCGCGAGCTCCGCGGTCTCGAGCGGCCGCCCGGGGTCGCGGGTGGGGACCAACCCCAGGAACAGCGGGATCCCCGCGTCCCAGACCTCGCCGACCGCGTCGAGCGCCGCAGGCGACGCCGTGCCGCCCGAGATCGACGGCCGGGTGGCGTCGATCGCGAGCCCGGACGCGCCGACCTCGCGCAGCAGGGCGAGCGGCGGCCGGTCACCGGGCACCCGCACGACCACGGGCACGCCGAGCGCAGTGATCATCTCGCGCAGTGCCTCCTGCACGTCCGGCTCGGCGACCGCCCGGACCGTCCCGTAGCCCGAGGCGGTGGGCAGCGAGCCCGCGACGACCGCGGCCAGCTGCGGCTCGTCCAGCTGCACGACGACCCGGGCACCGGTCCGCTCCGCGACCTCCGCCACGTGCGCCCGGACCCCCTCGGTGAGGCTGACGGCGAACTCCCGGGTCGCCCCGCGGTCGGTCAGCACCCGGTGCCCGGCCGCCAGCTCGACCGACGCCGCGAGCGTCCACGGCCCCGCGACCTGCACCTTGACCCACTCCGGCCGGGTGCGGTCGCAGGCCTCGTCCAGCGCGTCGAGGTCGGTGCGCAGCAGGTCGACGGCGCGGCGGTGGTCTCGCCCCGGCCGCGCGGTGACCCGCCAGCCGGTGGGGACGACCTCCACCGCCAGGTCCACCAGCATCCCGGCCGCCCGGCCCACCGCGTCCGCCCCCACCCCGCGGGCGGGCAGCTCGGCCAGGTGCGGGAGCAGCGGCAGCTCACCCGCGACCAGCTCCGCCGACTCCCGCGGATCGGTGCCGGGCAGCGAGCCGACGCCGGTCGCCGCGCCCGCGGGCCAGCGCCCGAGGTCCGGGCGCTCCTCGTCCTCGGCCTCGACGACCTCGAACCGCGGCTCCGGCGCCACCACCGCCCCGGGGGTCGCGTCGGCGAGACCCGCGGCAGCCAGCGCGGCCGCCAGCGGGTCCGGCGCGGCGGGCTCCTGCTCCACCAGCCCCGCGGCGGCCAGCGCCCGGGCCAGCGGATCGTCCGGTGTGCTCATGGCGCGAGTCTCACACGCGCGCACGCATCGAGGGGACTCGGTCCGGGGAAGGCCCCTGTCCACCACCTCTGAGGTGCGGACACGCGTAGGCCGGGGTGTGGCAGGCACCCTGTATCAGCGGGGTCCCCCGGGTGATCCTTGCGGCATGGACACCCGCCCGCGGCGCCCCTCGCTGCTCCTCACCGCCCTGGCCGCCGCGCTCGCGGCGCTCCTCGGCGTGGGCGCGTGCGCGGCCGTCGTCGCCACGCCGCGGGTCGAGACCCACCAGCACGCGGGCGCCGGGCCGCGCAGCGTCGCGGACCTGACCGGCGCGGTCGACGGGACCCCCGACGTGCGGTTCGTGCTGACCGCCCGCGCCGCCCCGATCATGCTGCCGACCGGCGAGACGATCGAGGGGGTCACCTTCGACGGCGCCGCGCCCGGGCCCGAGCTGCGCATGCGGCGGGGAGAGCTGGTCGAGGTCGTCCTGCGCAACGAGTCCGTGCCCGAGGGCGCCACCCTGCACTGGCACGGGCTGGACGTGCCCAACGCGCAGGACGGCGTCGCCGGCGTCACGCAGGACGCGGTGCCGGTGGGCGGGGAACACGTCTACCGCTTCCGGCCACAGCAGGTCGGCACGTTCTGGTACCACTCGCACCAGGACACGGCGCAGACCGTGCCGCGCGGGCTGTTCGGCGCGCTCGTCGTCGAGCCCGCCGACCCGCCCGCACCCGTCGACCGGGTCCTGCTGGGGCACTCCTGGCCGCGGCTCGGGCAGCAGTCCGTCGCCGCCGTCGAGGGGGAGACCGGCGCGGTGGCGCCGGGCACCCGGGTGCGGCTGCGGCTGGTGAACACCGACTCCGAGACCCGGACCTGGACGGTCGCCGGTGCGCCGTTCCGGGTCGTGGCGATCGACGGGGTCGAGGTCCACGAGCCCACCGACCTCGTCGACGTCCGGCTGCGGCTGCCCGCGGGCGGTCGGTACGACGTCGAGCTCGTCACCCCGCCGACCCCGGTCCGGGTCGGGTTCGCGGACGCCGCCGCGGTGCTCGGCGAGGGCGCGCCGCCCGCCGCGGTCGAGGGCCCGGTCTTCGACCCGTTGCACTACGGCACCCCGGCGCCCACGCCCTTCGACGCGGCGGGCCCCTTCCAGGCCGAGTCGACGCTGGTCCTGGACACGGTGCTGGGCCGCGCGAAGGGTCGCCCGACCGTCCGCTGGACGATCAACGGCCTGCTCCACGACCAGCTCCCGCCGATCCGGGTGACCGAGGGCGACCTGGTGAGGGTGACCCTCCGCAACGACGGCACCGATGCCCACCCGATGCACCTGCACGGGCACCACGCGCTGGTGCTCTCCCGCAACGGCGAGCAGGCCACAGGCAGTCCGTGGTGGACGGACACGCTGCTGGTGGAGCAGGGCCAGGAGTACGTCGTGGCGTTCCGGGCGGACAACCCCGGGATCTGGATGGACCACTGCCACAACCTCACCCACGCCGCCGCCGGGATGGTGCTGCACCTGGAGTACACGGGGGTCTCGACCCCCTACACCGTCGGTGGACCGAACACACCGGAATGACCAGTCCTGAGGGGGACACATGAACGGACGCACTCTCGCGCGCACGCTCGGCACCGCCGCCGCCGTGGCCGCGCTGACCGCCGGGCTCGCCGCCTGCGGCGGGGGATCGACGGCGACGGGCGGCGGCTCGAGCGGGGCCCCGAGCGTCGCGCCTGCGGCGAACCCCACCGCCTCCACCTGCGAGAACCTGCTCAAGATCGACGCGGTGCCCACGCCGGACGGCGACCCGAGCGCCCCGCCGGACCCCGAGGCCGCGAAGGCGTGGGGCAACCAGGTCGTCCCGCTGCTGAACTCGGCGATCGCGACCGCGCCCGCCGACCTGAAGACCACGCTGACCGCGCTGCAGCCGGTCGCCCAGGCCTCGGCGACCCAGGGCGCCCAGCTCCCGTTCGACGACCCGAACCTCACCGCGAACGTCGCCGCGTACGAGACGTGGGCCTACCGGAACTGCGGCTACCAGCAGGTCTCGGTGATGGGCGTCGACTTCGAGTTCGAGGGCATGCCCGCCACGCTCGAGGCGGGCCCCACCGCGATCCAGATGATGAACCACTCCGCCGCGAACCAGGCGCACGTGATGCTGGTGATGGAGGCGAAGGACCCGTCGATGACGGTCGAGCAGTTCGTCGCGACCCCGCAGGAGCAGCTGATGGCGAACTTCCAGCCGCTGCCCACCGCGGCGATCGCCCCGCCCGGGCAGCAGGGCGGGATGCTGCTCGACCTGAAGCCGGGGACCTACTTCTTCCTCTGCCCGGTCGGCGAGGAGTACGGCGTGCCCCCGCACTTCGTCCAGGGGATGATCAACAAGGTGACCGTCACCTGACGATCGTCGCCGACCCCAGCACGACGTCCCCGGCCGGGTCCTCGCGGTAGAACGCGACGGCCTGGCCGGGGGCCACCCCGCGCAGCGGCTCGCCGAGCGTGACCCGCACGCCCTCCGGGAGCGGCGTCACCTCGGCGGGTGCGACGCCGCCGTGCGCGCGGACCTGGACCGTGCAGGCGAAGGGCCCGTCCGGGGTGCCCGCGCACCAGATCGGGTCCCGCGCGGTGATCTGGGAGACGGCCAGCGCGGACTCCGGCCCGACGGTCACGGTCCCGCTCACCGGCTCGATCCCGAGCACGTAGCGGGGCCGCCCGTCCGCCGCGGGCCGGTCCAGGCCGAGGCCCTTGCGCTGGCCCACGGTGAACCCGTGCACGCCGTCGTGGGTGCCGAGCACCGCACCGGATCCGTCGACCAGGGCGCCCGGCCGGGCACCGAGCCGCTCGCGCAGGAAGCCGCGGGTGTCGCCGTCCGGGATGAAGCAGATGTCGTGGCTGTCCGGCTTGGTCGCGGTCCGCAGGCCCAGCGCGGCCGCCTCGGCCCGGATCGCGGGCTTCTCGGTGTCCCCGATCGGGAACATCGCGTGCGCCAGCTGGTCCGGCCGCAGGACGGCGAGGACGTAGGACTGGTCCTTGCCCGCGTCCGCCGCGCGCCGCAGCAGACCGTCGCCGAGCCGGGCGTAGTGGCCGGTGCAGACGGCGTCGAACCCGAGGGCGAGCGCCTTGTCCAGCACCGCGGCGAACTTGATCTTCTCATTGCAGCGCAGGCAGGGGTTGGGGGTCTCCCCCGCGGCGTAGCTCGCGACGAACTCCGCCACGACGTCCTCGGCGAACTCCTCGGACAGGTCCCACACGTAGTACGGGATGCCGAGGACGTCCGCGACCCGGGCGGCGTCCGCGGCGTCCTCCCGCGAGCAGCAGCCGCGGGACCCGGAGCGCAGCGCGTCCCGGGTGCGGGAGAGCGCCAGGTGCACCCCGACGACCTCGTGCCCGGCCGCGACCGCCCGCGCGGCGGCGACCGAGGAGTCGACGCCGCCCGACAGCGCGGCCAGGATCCTCACGAGCCCGCGACCGGCGCCGCCCGGCGCCGGCTCCCCGCGCTGGCCCTCCGCGCCCGCCCGACGACGGGCCCGATCACCGCGACCAGTGCGTCCACGTCCGCCTCGGTGCTGGTGTGCCCCAGCGAGAAGCGCAGCGAGCCGCGGGCCACGGCGTCCCCGGCGCCCATCGCCAGCAGCACGTGGCTGGGCTGGGAGACCCCGGACGTGCAGGCGGAGCCGGTGGAGCACTCGATGCCCTGCGCGTCCAGCAGCATGAGCAGCGAGTCGCCCTCGCAGCCGGGGAACGACAGGTGGGCGTTGCCGGGCAGCCGGGACGGGCCGCCGTCGATCAGCGTGTCGCCGGGGTCGCCGTTCAGCGTGGCCTCCGGGACGATCTCCCGGATCCGCGCGACCAGGTCGTCCCGCAGCGCGGCGAGCACCACGGCCCGGTGCGGGGCGTCCGCGACCGCCTTGGCCACCGCCGTGCCCAGCCCGACGACGGCGGGGGCGTCCAGCGTGCCCGAGCGCACGTCCCGCTCCTGGCCGCCGCCGTGGAGCAGCGGGACCGCACCCACTTCGCGGCCGAGCAGGAGCACGCCGGCGCCGTAGGGCCCGCCGAGCTTGTGGCCGGTGAGGGTCAGCGCGTCCACGCCGCTGGCGGCGAAGTCGATGGGCAGCACCCCGACGGCCTGCACGGCGTCCGTGTGCAGCGGCACGTCGAAGCGGTGCGCGACCTCGGCCAGCTCGCGGATCGGGTTGACCGTGCCGACCTCGTTGTTCGCCCACATGACCGACACGAGCGCGGTGCGCTCCGGGGCCTCGGCCAGCGCGGCCGCGAGCGTCTCGGGCCGGACCCGGCCCACCTCGTCCACCGGCAGCAGGACCAGCTCGGCTCCCTCGTGCTCCACGAGCCACTCGGCGGACTCGAGCACCGCGTGGTGCTCGATCGCGGACACGAGGACCCGGGTGCGGCCCGGCTCGGCCGCGCGGCGGGCCCAGAACATGCCCTTGACCGCGAGGTTGTCGCTCTCGGTGCCGCCGGTGGTCAGCACGACCTCCGACGGTCGCGCGCCCAGGGCCGCGGCGATCGACTCGCGGGCCTCCTCCACCTCCCGCCGGGCACGACGGCCCGCGGAGTGCAGCGAGGAGGCGTTCCCGGTGCGCCCCATGGCCTCCGTCATGGCCGCGACGGCGGCCGGGAGCATGGGTGTGGTGGCCGCGTGGTCCAGGTACGCGCGCGACGGGGACCCCGCTCGTGGTCGGGGCCCCGGGGCGGGCCGCGTCTCCTGGTCGTTCATCGGGTTCCAGGGTAGACGTCGTGTCCCGGCCGGGCCCGGCGGCTCGGCTCGTCCCGAGGCCCGTTCGGCGCACTCCGCCCGGCCCGATCGCCGCGCCCCGGCCCGATCCCGCGGCCCGGCTCAGGCCGCCCCGGCGGTGATCGCCCGCTCGGCGCGGGCGGCGAGGGTGCGCCGGTCGGCGTCGGGGGCGAGCGGGGGCAGCACGGTGAGCGTGCAGTCGAGCCGGGGCAGCCGCAGGACGCGCAGCAACGAGTCGCCGAGGGTCTCGTCCCCGACGAAGGACCCCGCGGTCGTCGGGCGGCCGTCCGGCAGGCCGAAGGCGAGCCGGACGGGCTGGACCGGCACCTGCGCGTCGATCGCGGCCTGGAACGGGGCCCGTCGGAACGGCCCGGACGCCGACCCGCACCAGGTGGTGCCCTCGGGGAACACCCCGACCAGGTCGCCCGCCCGCAGCGCGGCGGCGGTGTCGGCGACGACCGCGGGCAGCCCGCTGATCCGGGCGCGGTCCACGAACAGCGCGCCGGTGCGGGCGGCGAGCGCGCCGATCACCGGCCAGCCCGCCACCTCCGCCTTGGCGATCATGCGCACCGGCGCGACCGCCCCCAGAGCGACGACGTCGATCCAGGACAGGTGGTTCGCGACGACCAGACCCCGGCTCCCGAGCCTCCCCTCGACCCGCAGCCGCACCCCCGCGGCCCGCAGCACCGACCGGTACAGCGCGGGCCGGGCGACGGCCAGGAGCAGCGGCGCGAGCACGAACACCCCGGCGAGCGCGGCGAGCCTGCGCGCGACCCGCAGCCGCGCCCGCGGTCCCCCGGCGGGCAGGCAGTCGGGTCCGCACGGCGAGTACGGCCCCCAGTCGGATCGCTCCGCGAACGGCGGCACGCCGGGGTGGGTCGGGTGGTCCGCGCCGACCCGTCCACGTCGCGGGTCCCGCGCGACCCGAGTGTGTGCCTCGGCGAGCCCGTGCTCCGGCGCGCTCACCGCTCGCCCAGGAAGAACCGCAGGTAGCGCTGGTCGGCGTGGTCGAGACCGAGCAGGACCAGGAAGTCCGCGCAGTCGAAGTCCGGGTCGTGGGCGGGCTCCCCGCACACCCAGGCCCCGAGCCGCAGGTACCCGCGCAGCAGGGGTGGCATGGCCGTCCGGTGCACGGCGGTCTCCCCCGTCCACGGCCGGTGCGGCGTCACCCGGTACTCCGCCGGGGCCGGGTGCTGCGTCCGGACCCGCTCCCGGACCCCCGCGGCCAGCGCCCCACCGTCCGCCAGCGGGACCGAGGCGCACCCCACCAGCCACCGGTTGCCGGTGAGCAGCATGTACCGCGCGATCCCCGCCCAGACCAGCCCGACGACCGCCCCGGCGCGGTGCGCCGGGTGCACGCAGGACCGGCCGGTCTCGACCAGCGAGGAGCGCAGGGGGTCGAGCGCGGTGAGGTCGAACTCGCCGTCGGAGTAGAGCGCGCCCGCGGCCCTGGCCCGCCGCGGCGGGAGCATCCGGTAGGTCCCGACGACCTCACCGGTCGCGTCCTCGCGCACCACGAGGTGGTCGCAGAACTCGTCGAAGCGGTCGGCGTCGAGGCCGGGACGCAGGGTGTCCAGCCGGGCCCCGAGCTCGCCGGCGAACACGTCGTGGCGCAGCCGCTGGGCGGCCTCGACGTCCGCGGAGTCGGTGGTCAGCAGCAGCGAGTAGCGGGTGGCCGCCGCCTCGGGCGTGGTGACGAGCACCTGTGAAGAGGTCACGGGTGGTTGGTATCGAGCCGGCCCGAACGGAGTAACCCCCCTGAGCGGCTCCGACGTGAAACCCATGTGAACGCGCACGACCCCCGCCCGGAGCGGGCGGGGGTCGTGTGTCGAGCGCGGATCAGCTCTTGCGCTTGGTGACTTCCTCCTGCAGCTGGGGCGCGACCTTGAACAGGTCGCCCACCACGCCGAAGTCGGCGATCTCGAAGATCGGCGCCTCGGGGTCCTTGTTGACCGCGATGATCGTCTTCGACGTCTGCATCCCGGCCCGGTGCTGGATCGCACCCGAGATGCCCAACGCGATGTACAGCTGCGGCGAGACGGTCTTCCCGGTCTGCCCCACCTGGAACTGATGGGGGTAGAAACCGGAGTCCACCGCGGCGCGCGAGGCACCCACGGCGGCACCGAGCGAGTCCGCCAGACCCTCGACCACGGTGAACTGGTCCGCCGAGCCGACACCGCGGCCACCGGACACGATCACCGACGCCTCGGTCAGCTCCGGACGGTCCCCGACCGTGACCGGCTCACGGGACTGCACGGTCGCCGAACGACCCGACGCGGCGGGGACCTCGACGGTCTCCAGCTCGATCTCCGCAGCGGCGGCCCCGTCGACGGCCTCGACCTCCACCGAGCCCGGGCGCAGCGTGATCACCGGGTGCGCGGTGTTCGACTTCGCCTCGGCGATGAACGCCCCACCGAACACCGAGTGCGTCACGGAGGCACCCTCACCACCAGCGCCGACGGCGACGACGTCGCCCAGCAGCGCCGAGTCGGTCTTGATGGCCAACCGGCCTGCGATCTCCTTGCCGTCGGCGGAGACACCGATCAGCACCGCCGCCGGGTCCTTCGCCGCGACCAGCGACGCGAGGACCTCGACCTGCGGGGTCAGGAAGTCCCCGAGCCCATCAGCGTCGGTCTCCGCGACGTAGACCTTCGCCGCGCCGTGGGCCTTGAGCCCCTCGGACAGCTTCCCGGCGGTCCCCGCCGGGCCGACCACGACCGCGGACGGCTCGCCCAGCGCGCGGGCGGCCGTCAGCAGCTCGAACGTGCTCTTCTTGATCTCCCCGTCGAGATGGTCGACGAGGACCAGGACCTCAGCCATGATCTTCTCTCTGCTCTCTCAAGTCTCTCGGGGGATGCTCAGATGAGCTTCTGGCCGACCAGGAACGCGGCGATCTTCGCCCCGCCGTCGCCCTCGTCGGTGACCTTCTCGCCACCGGACTTCGGCGGCTTCGGCTGCGAGGACGTCACCGTCGACGTCGCCGAGGCCAACCCGACCTCGGAGGCGTCGATCCCGGCGTCGGCCAGCGACAGCGTGGTGACCGGCTTCTTCTTCGCCGCCATGATCCCCTTGAACGACGGGTACCGCGGCTCGTTGATCTTCTCGTTCACCGACACCACCGCGGGCAGCTCCGCGGTCAGGATCGTGACCCCGTCGTCGGTCTCGCGACGCACGGTCACCGTCGAGCCCTCCACGGTCAGCTCACGGGCATGGGTCAGCGACGGCAGCCCCAGCACGTCGGCCACCATCGCCGGCACCGCGCCGATCCGCCCGTCCGACGCCTCGTTGCCCGCCAGCACCAGGTCGACCTCGCCCAGCGTGCCGATGACCTTGGCGATGGCCTTGGTGGTCTGGATCGCGCACGACCCGTGCAGCGCCTCGTCCGACAGGTGCACGGCCTTGTCCGCACCCATCGACAGCGCCTTGCGGATCGCGTCCGTGGCCCGGTCCGGGCCGAGCGCGACGACAGTCACCTCGGACCCGTCGTTCGCCTCCTTGAGCTGCAGCGCGGACTCCACCGCACGCTCGTCGATCTCGTCCAGAACCGCGTCCGTGGCGTCCCGGTCCAGGGTGTGGTCCCCCGAGGACAGTTTCCGCTCGGAGTAGGTGTCCGGCACCTGCTTGACCAGTACGACGATGTTCATCGGACCTCTTCGACCTCCTGCCCAGGGCGGCCGACTCGAAGCGGCCGCCGCGTGTGCACCTCATGCGAACCTATCGCCGATCCCGGTGCGCCGCCCACGCTCGTGCGGGTGAGGGGGACGCCCCCGCCCGCGGCGGGGACGCCGCTGCCCGGACCTGTCGAAAGGCGGCCGGCGTCGGCTGCGAAGGCCCCGGTGGCGCGGGGTCGTCGAGGCCGTGCGCTGGCCGTCTGACTCGTCCCCGATTGTTTCTGTTCGGTATCCGAACAGCAAACGGCCGACGGCGTGAGCCTGCTCACCAGCGCCTCCACCTGCGGAGTTCCCGAGAACGGACGTGATGCGCTCCGGTGCCCGCACCGCCCCGGGCGCCCGGACACTAGGGTCCCCGTGCCGGTCGCGCTGCGGCCGCGGAGGGGGTGTGCGCACGGTGCTGGTGACGGGGTACGACGACCGGACGGGCCAGGGCTACGTGGTCCGCACCGGGCCGGACCGCAAGGACGACGGCGAGCCGGGCACCCGCGAGGTCACCCACGAGGGGGTGACGGTGCTGCTGACCGACGGGCTCGCCCTGCTGCTGGACGACGCGCTGGCCCACCGCCCGGTGACCCGGCTCGGCTGGGCGGGCCCCGAGGTCCCGCTCACCCTGGACGACCACACCCTGCTGGCGTGGCTGAACGAGTCCGTCGGCGGGGTCATCACGGTGTCCGGCGCCCCGGGCCCGGACCCGCGCACGGCATGACGGGGGTCCCCGCCTGGCTGGCCGCGGAGCTGGAGACCGTCGGCGAGTACGCCGCGTTCGAGGGCGTCGACGGCCTCGTGGCGGAGGCGGGGCGGATCGCAGCGGCGCATCCGGACGTCGTGACCGCCCGGCGGATCGGGACCTCCGCGCTCGGCGAACCGCTGCACTGCCTGACGATCCGGGGTGGCGCCCCGGAGGCGGTCGTCTTCGGCCTCCCCCACCCCAACGAGCCGATCGGCGGGCTCACCGCGCTGCACCTGGCGCGCAGGCTCGCCGAGGACGCCGGGCTGCGCGCCCGCCTCGGCCACACCTGGCACATCGTGCCGTGCATCGACCCGGACGGCCTGCGGCTCAACGAGGGCTGGCTCGCGGGCCCCTTCACCCGCGAGCACTACGCCCGGCACTTCTACCGCCCCGCGGGCGCCGAGCAGGTCGAGTGGACCTTCCCGCTGGACCACGACGGCGCCTACTTCGACGCCGTGCTGCCCGAGACCTTCGCCCTGATGCGGCTGATCGACGCGCACACCCCCGCGCTCATGGCGTCGCTGCACAACGCGGAGCTGGGCGGGGTCTACTACTACCTCTCGCGGGACGAGCCCGCGCTCTACCCGGTGCTGCAGGGGGTCCCGGAGCTGCTCGGCCTGCCGCTGCACCGCGGCGAGCCCGAGGCGCCCTGGATCCCGGTGCTGGCGGACGGCGTCTACCAGACCCTGGACATCCGGGACGCCTACGACCACTACGCCCGCACGGGCCGCGCCGACGCCGTGTCCGGCGGGAACTCGACGGCCTCGTACGCCGAACCGCACGGCACGCTCACCCTGGTCAGCGAGCTGCCGTACTGGCAGGACCCCCGGTTCTCGGACACCACGCCCACCACCGAGCGGTACGCGGACGCCCTGCGCACCCATGCCGCCGAGCTCGCCGACCTGGCCGCCGTGCTGGGCGACCACCTCACCGCCGTCTCCGGTCTGACCAGTGTGGACTCGCCGTTCCTGCGCGCCACGCGGTTCTACGCGCGCACCGCGGCCGACCTGGCCGAGGACATGGGGCACCGCGGCGGCGAGCCCGCGGCGGACCGCCCCGCGACGGTGGCCGAGGTCGCCTCGGTGGCGGACTCGGTCCACATGTACCGGCTGCGCTACGGCGGGATGCTGGTCCGCGCCCTGGAGGCCGAGCTGGCGCTGGGCAACGTCCGCCCCGGCATCCGCCACGCCCACGCCGCCCTGAGCCGCCGGTACGACGCCTGGCTCGCCGAGGCCGCCGCGGACTCCCACGCCCGCCCCATCCCGATCCGCACGCTGGTCGCCACCCAGTACGCCTCGGTGATCGCGGCCGCGGCCCACCTCTCGGGCCGGTCCCCGGACCCCCGGTGAGCGGCTCCCCGAGCCGGTCTGACAGCGTCGGGCGGGTGGAGACACTCCCCCTGACGGGCGAGCGGACCGTCCCCGGGATCGCCCACGAGAACTACTGGTTCCGCCGCCACGAGGCGGTCTACGCCGCGCTCGCCCCGCGCTGCGCCGGGCGCACCGTGCTGGAGGCGGGCTGCGGCGAGGGGTACGGGGCGGACCTGCTGGCGCGCACCGCGGGGCGGGTCGTGGGGCTGGACTACGACGCGCTCACCGCTGCGCACGCCGCCCGCCGCTATCCCGATGTCGCCGTGGCCCGGGCGAACCTGGTGGCCCTGCCGGTCGTGACCGGGTCGGTGGACGTCGTGGTGTCGTTGCAGGTGGTCGAGCACCTCTGGGACCAGGAGGGGTTCCTGGCCGAGTGCCGCCGCGTGCTCCGCCCGGGCGGTGAGCTGCTGGTCTCCACCCCGAACCGGATCACCTTCTCCCCCGGCCGCGACACCCCGCTCAACCCCTTCCACACCCGCGAGCTCTCCCCGGCCGAGCTGGCGGACCTGGTGCGGGGCAGCGGGTTCGCGGACGTCCGGGTGCTCGGCCTGCACCACGGCCCGCGCCTGCGGACGCTCGACGCCCGGCACGGCGGCTCGCTCATCGACGCCCAGGTGGCCGTGGTCCTCGGCGACGGGGCCTGGCCCGCGGACCTGCTCGCGGACGTCGCGGCGGTCACCGCGGCGGACTTCGTGCTCACGCCGGAGGACCTGGACGCGAGCCTCGACCTCCTCGTCACCGCCACCGCATGAGGGGCACCTTCTGCCTCGTCCTGCACAGCCACCTGCCCTGGGTCGCCCACCACGGCCGCTGGCCGGTCGGCGAGGAGTGGCTCCACCAGGCCTGGGCCCAGTCCTACCTGCGGCTCGCGGCGATGCTGCGCGAGCTGGCCGCGGAGGGCGGGCGGGACGTGCTCACCCTCGGTGTCACGCCCGTGCTGGCCGCCCAGCTGGACGACCCGCACTGCCTGAGCGCCACCCACGCCTGGCTCGGCGGCTGGCAGCAGCGCGCCCACGAGGCCGCACCGCGGCTGCCCGCGCAGGCCGCCCACGAGCACCGGCTCGCCGCGGCGGCGCTGCACGAGTTCGAGGCCCACTGGCGGCACGGCGCGTCGCCGGTCCTGCGCGGTCTGCCCGTCGAGCTGCTGGGCGGGCCCGCCACGCACCCGTTCGGCCCGCTGCTCGACCCGCGCGTCCGAGACTTCGGGCTACGCCTCGGGCTGCGGGACGCGGTGTGGCGCACCGGGTCCCGGCCCGCGGGCATCTGGGCCCCGGAGTGCGGCTACCGCCCGGGCATGGAGGCCGAGTACGCGGCGGCCGGGGTGTCCCACTTCCTGGTCGACGGCCCGGCGCTGCACGGCGAGACGGCCTTCGCCCGGCCGGTCGGGGATGTGCTGTGCGTGGGCCGGGACCTCGAGGTCACCTACCGCGTCTGGTCCCCTCGCAAGGGCTATCCCGGCCACCGCGACTACCGGGACTTCCACACCTACGACCACGCCACCGGTCTCAAGCCCGCCCGGGTGACCGGCCCGGACGTCCCGCCGCACGAGAAGGCGTCCTACGAGCCGGACCGCGCCGCCGCCCGCGTCGCGGAGCACGCGGCGGACTTCACGGCCTGCGTCGGGGCCCGGCTGGACGCGCTGCGGGAACGCCACGGCAGGCCCGCACTGAGCGTGGCCGCGTTCGACACGGAGCTGTTCGGGCACTGGTGGCACGAGGGGCCCGCCTGGCTGGCCGCCGTGCTGCGCGCCCTGCCGGAGGCCGGGATCCGGGTGACCACGCTGCGCGGTGCGCTCGCCGATCCCGGTCTCGTCGGCGAGCCGGTGGAGCTGCCGGAGTCCTCGTGGGGGTCCGGGAAGGACTGGCGGGTGTGGGCCGGGGAGCCGGTGGCCGATCTCGTCGCGCTCAACGCCGAGGTCCAGGAGCGACTGCTCACGACCGTCGACAAGGCACGGTCCGTCGTCCGCGACCCCCTGCTGGACGCGCTGGCCTCGCAGGCACTGCTCGCCCTGTCCAGCGACTGGGCCTTCATGGTCAGCACGGGGTCCACCGTGGACTACGCCCGCGACCGCGCCCGGCGGCACGCGGACCGGGTGTCCGCGCTCGCCGCCCTGCTCGACGAGGGCCGCCGCGCCGAGGCGGCCACCCTCACGGCGACCTGGGAGCCGAGCCCCTTCGGCCACCTGGACGCGCGGGACCTCTAGACCGGTCCTACCCGGCCTCGGCGCGGATGTCCGGGGCGTCGAGCGCCTCGTCCCGCAGACCGGCGAAGTCCTCGTCCAGGTAGGTGGAGTACGAGGTGTCGAAGTCGTACCCGCCCTGCTCGTAGCCGCCGGTCAACCCGACGACCGTACCGTCCCCCCGCAGCCACGGCCCGCCGCTGGTGCCGTTCTCCAGGCCGGGGGCGGGCAGCTCGAGCTGGGTCACGGAGAACTGCTCGGTGACACCGGCGCGGGTGGTCGGCGCGTCGTCCTCCATCGGGTAGCCGACCGCGGCGACCTCGTCGCCCGCGCCGGGGTCGAAGGCCACCGCGAAGCCACCGGTGACGTCCTCGACCGGGCCGGAGACCCGCAGGAAGGCGACGTCGTAGTCCGGGTCGGCGTCCGCCAGGAAGTGCGGGTCCACGGCGGCGCTCTGCACGGTCCACGCGCCGTACGGCGAGACGCCGTCGTGGTAGCCGGGGACGAACGACATCCCGGTCGCCGCGGGCGAGCCGTCACCGCTCGCCACGCAGTGTGCGGCGGTGAGCACCAGGTCTCCCGTGGGACTGTCCACGACGGACCCGCTGCAGAAGTGGTCCGGCCCGTCGAACAGGGCGCCGACGGCGCTCGCCGCGGTCGCCGTCGGGCGCGGGGTGGGCACGGCGGACCCGGGCTCGGTCACCGCACAGCCCGACACCAGGATCATGAGCCCCACGGCCGCGACCAGCCGAACCGTCCCCCGCACGCCCCACCCCCCACCGTTCCGGCACGCAACACAGAGGGTACTGGGGGGCACCTGAGAGCCGCCTGTCAGGATCACCGCGGTGCGCGTGTTGCTGGTGTCCTGGGAGTACCCGCCGGTGGTCGTCGGGGGGTTGGGCAGGCACGTGCACGCACTGGCCCGCGAGCTCGCCGCGGCGGGCCACGAGGTCGTCGTGCTGTGCCGACAGCCCACCGGGTCGGACGCCTCGACCCACCCCACGTCGGACACCGTCGTGGACGCGGTGCGGGTGCTGCGCGCCGCCGAGGACCCGATCCACCTGGAGTTCGCGCGCGATCTCGTGGCCTGGACCCTCGCGATGGGCCACACCCTGGTCCGCACCGCGCTGACCCGGCTCGGCGACTGGCGCCCGGAGGTCGTGCACGCCCACGACTGGCTCGTGGCCCACCCCGCGACCACGCTCGCGGACGTGCTGGGCGTCCCGCTCGTCGCGACGCTGCACGCCACCGAGGCCGGCAGGCACTCCGGGTGGCTGCCGGGCCCGCTCAACCGGGCCGTGCACAGCGTCGAGTGGGCGCTGGCGAACCGGGCGGACACCGTGATCACCTGCTCGCGGGCCATGCGGACCGAGGCGGCCCAGCTGTACGACCTCGATCCCGCCGCGATCCACGTGGTGCACAACGGGATCGACGCCCGCGGCTGGCGGGTGCGCCGCGACCGCGCCGCGGCCGTGCGGGAGCGGTTCGCGCCCGGGCCCGGCCCCGTCCTGGTGTTCGTGGGGCGACTGGAGTACGAGAAGGGCGTCCAGGACCTGCTCGCCGCGCTGCCCCGGATCCGGCGCAGGCACCCCGGGACCCGGCTGCTGGTCGCGGGCACCGGCACCCAGCGGGAGTTCCTCGCCGGCGAGGTCCGACGGCTGCGGCTCGGCCGCGCGGTGAGCTTCACCGGCCATCTCCCCGACCGCGACCTCGCGGCGCTGCTGGTCGCGGCGGACGCCGTCGTGCTGCCGAGCCGCTACGAGCCGTTCGGGATCGTGGCCCTGGAGGCCGCCGCAGCGGGCGCCACGCTCGTCGCCTCGACCGCGGGTGGGCTGGGTGAGCTCGTCGTCGAGGGCGAGACAGGCTGGTCCTTCCCGCCCGCCGACGTGCCCGCCCTCGCCGCCGCCGTCGACCGCGCCCTGCACGCCCCCGCGGTCGCGGCGAACCACGCCCGGACCGCACGAGCACGCCTCCGCGAGGACTTCGCCTGGCCCACCCTCGCGGCACGAACGGCCGCCCTCTACGCGGCGGCCGAGAACGGCGGCGAGCGAGCCCTACCCCGCCCCAAGATCGCGACCGGCGACCTCCTCGCGGGTGCGGCGCTGCTCCGCCGCCGCCCGCTGCTTGCGGGCCATGTCCGCGACGGCGGCGCGCTCGGCCGCGGCGGCCTCGTAGTCCGCGACCCGGTCCCGCACCACGCGCGCGGGGGCGCCCACGGCGATGCTGTGGTCCGGGATGTCCCCGCGCACGACGGCGTGGGCGCCGAGCACGCAGCCGCGCCCGATGCGGGAGCCCCGTAGCACCGAGGCCTTCACCCCGATCCAGGTGTCCGGGCCGATCCGCACGGGCGACTTCACGATGCCCTGGTCCTTGATCGGGACGTGCACGTCCTCCGTGCGGTGGTCGAAGTCGGTGACGTGGACCCAGTCGGCGATGATCGACGCGGCACCGACCTCGACGTCCAGGTAGCAGTTCAGCGTGTTGTGGCGGCCCAGGACCACCTTGTCCCCGATCCGCATCGAGCCCTCGTGGCAGCGCAGCGAGTTGCCGTCCCCGATGTGCACCCAGCGGCCGATCTCCAGCCGCCCGTACCCGCGCCGCGCCTCGATCTCGACGTGGCGCCCCAGGAAGACCATGCCGCGCAGGACGACCTCGGGATGCCGCAGCCGCAGCCGCAGCAGCCGCCAGTACCGCAGCAGGTACCAGGGCGTCCACGCCCGGTGGCGGATCACCCAGCGCAGCGAGGCCGGGGTGAGGAACCGGGCCTGGTCGGGGTCGCGCCGGGACATGCCTGGAGCGTAGGGCGTGTGCGCGGCCGGGTTCGCGGGTACCGCACACCATGACCGACCGAACCGGGGACGCCCCCGGCAACGAGGCCACCGACCACGACCTGACCGGGGCGGGCGGGGACACCGCCCGCGACCTCGACCACCAGGGCGACCCGCGGACCGGCTCCGTCGGCTCCGACTCCGGCGCCACCGACGCCGCCGCGAAGGAGCTGGACGAGGAGAACGAGAGCGAGCCCACCCGCTCCGAGTAGGAGCGACTGCTCCGAAACGGTGACTCGGCTCGACCACCCGGCGCGCGCTCGGCATGATCCACTTCCTCGGGGGTGGAGCGTGGCGTTGGCCGTGGTGCTGGTGGCGGGTGGGTCCGCACTGGACCTGCCCGCCGACCTGGCCCCGACCCGCACCGTCCGGTCCGCCGAGGTGGTGGCGGTGGCCCGCACGCTGCCCGCGGACGTCGTGATCGTCGACCTGGACGCCGGGCCGCCCGCCACCACGGCCGTCGGTCTGCTGGCGGCCGAGCTCCCGGCGGTGCCGGTCGTGGCGGTGGCCTCCTCCCCCGGCCAGGTCCTCGACGTGGTGCGGGCCGGGGCGACCGGGTACGTGCTGCGGACCGACCCGGCGCTACCGCAGGTCGTCAGGGCGGCCGCCGCGGGGGTGACCGCCTTCGGCGACGGGCTCGCCACCCACGTCCTCGACGCCGCGGCGCAGGGCCCGGACGGCGCGGTCCCCCACCTGACCGGCCGGGAGACCGACGTGTTGCGGCTGGTCGTCGAGGGGCTCACCTCCCGCCAGATCGCCACCCGGCTCGTCCTGTCCCCGCGGACGGTGGAGAACCACATCCAGCGCATGCTCCGCAAGGTCGACGTCCCGGGCCGCGCCGCACTCGTCCGGTACGCCATCGAGCACGGGCTGGCCTGAGCTACTCGGCGAGGCCCTGCTCGATGGCGTAGCGCACGAGCTGCGAGCGGTTGTGCAGCTGCAGCTTGCGCAGGGTGTTCTGCACGTGGCTCTCGACGGTCCGGTGGGAGACCACCAGCCGCTCCCCGATCTGCCGGGCCGTGAGCCCCTTCGCGACGAACCGCAGCACCTCGGTCTCCCGGTCGGTGAGGGCCGGGACCGCGGGCTCGCCCGTGGGCCCCTGCGCCAGCCGCCGGTACTCGCCCAGCACCAGCCCGGCCAGGCCCGGCGTGAACACCGGGATGCCCTGCGCGGTCCGCTGCACCGCGTCGACCAGCTCCTCCACGCTCGCGGACTTCACCAGGTAGCCGGTCGCGCCGGCCTTGAGCGCCTCGAGCACGTCCGCGTGCTCGCCACTGGCCGAGAGCACCAGGATGCGGGTGTCCGGCAGCTTCGCGACGATGCCCCTGATCGCCGTCACCCCGGTGCTGATGCGGCGGTCCGCAGGCTCCCCACCGGGCGTCTCACCGAGATGGAGGTCCATCAGCACGACCTGCGGCCGCACGGCGGGGGCGATGCGGATCGCGGCGCCGGCGTCCGGGGCCGTGGCGACCACCTCCAGGCCGCGTTCACCCAGGTCGCGGGCCACGCCCTCGCGCCAGATCGGGTGGTCGTCGACCACCATCACGGTCACCGGACCAGTCACGAGGCCTCCCTCTGTCGCCGCGAGCTCCGCGCGGTCGGGACCGTGATGGTCCACTCCGTCCCACGGCCCGGCCCGGTGTCCAGCGCGACGCTGCCGCCGAGGTCCGCGACGCGGCCGCGCATCGACCGGGCGACCCCGATCCGGCCCTGCGCCTCCGCCTCGGCGAGCCTGCCGTCCGGGATGCCGGGGCCTGCGTCCCGCACGCTGATCTCGATCGCGTCGTCGGTCTGCTCGACGAACACCCAGGCCGGGGCGTCCGCGCCGACGTGCTGCGCGATGTTCCCCAGCGCTGCCCGCACCACGGCGTCCAGCTCGGCGACGGTCCCCGCGGGCAGGTCCACGCTGTGTGCGGGGGCGGACACGGTGACCCGCGGCGAGGCCAGCGCCCGCAGGGTGGCGGCGAGGTCCCGCTGCCCGGACTCGTCCACCTGGGCGTTCCCGCTGGTCAGCAACGTGCGCAGGGCGACCTCCTGGTCGCCTGCGAGGGCACCCAGCTCCGCCGCGCCACCGCCGAGCTCGGCCCCCCGCCGCTTGACGTGCGCGAGGACCTGCAGGACGCCGTCGTGCACCTCGCGGGCGAGCCGTTCGCGCTCGGTCGCCGCCGCCTCCTCCGCCGCGGCCCGGCGCAGCCGCTCGGCGGCCCGGCCGAGCACCAGCGACGCGAACCCGACGGTCAGGCCCGCCAGCACCAGGATCTGGATGTCGCTGAGCTCGGTGAGCGTGGCGCGGGACTTGCCGAGGACCAGCGCCGCCGAGACCACCGCGGCGGAGGCGACCCCGCCGGGCACCCGGAACGCGATCGCGCAGCTCAGCACCGCGCCGGAGGTCCAGATGGAGCCCATGCCGGGGGCGTGCGCGTCCAGCTGGGCGTCCGTGACGATCAGCGGGGTGGTCAGCATGATCGCCGCGGAGACGACGAGGTCCGCGACCGCGAAGGCCGCCCGCCGATCCGCGGACGGAAGCAGGCGTGACGGAGCGTCCGCCGCGGCCCCCAGGTAGACCCTGGCCTGCAGCGCCGTCCAGCCCGCCATCACCACGAGCACCGCGCCCGCGCCGATCGGCGAGGCGTACTCGCGCATGTGGAAGGCGGACACTCCGATCACGGTGAGCAGGGTCAGCACCCGGTACACCACGGCACCGCGCCACAGCGGCTCGAGCGGATGGTCCACGACGAGCAGTCTGCCCGACCCGACCCGTTCGCCGGGTCCGTGGTCCTACCGAGACCTGGTCCCGGTGATCAGGGCGTTGTAGAACCACTGGCGCGGGACCACGCGGGACAGCACTGCGTCGAGCGCGGAGAGCCGCTGCCAGCCGTGGTAGGCGAACATGGCCCAGTTCCAGCCCAGCTTGCCGGGCGGGACGGCGGCCTCGAAGGTCCGCACCGGCCAGCCCAGCATCGCGGCCGTGAGCTCCTCGGTGGTGGCCCTCACCTCGCGCGCCCCCGCCCGCGACGCCATCCGCTCCAGCTCCGCCGGGTCGAAGGTGTGGATGTCCACCACGGCCTCGAGCGCGGCGGCGCGGCTGGACTCGTCCAGCTCGGACTGCGGCCGTCGCCAGCCCCGCAGCGGAGGCAGCTTCGTGACCGTGGTCGCGACCTTCCAGGTCAGCCGGGAGAGCGTGCGCGCGTAGGCGTCCCCGACCGTGGTCGGCTCACCGGCGAAGACGAACCGCCCGCCCGGCTTGAGTACGCGCAGCACCTCGCGGAACGCCTGCTCGACATCCGGGATGTGGTGCAGCACCGCATGCCCGACGACGAGGTCGAACGTCTCGTCCGGGTACGGGATCGTCTCGGCGTCCGCGACCTTCCCGTCGACGGGCAGGCCGAGGTGCTCGGCGTTGCGCAGCGCGGCCTGCACCATGCCGGGCGAGAGGTCGGTGACCGAGCCGGTCTCCGCGACCCCGGCCTGCATCAGGTTGAGCAGGAAGAAGCCGGTGCCGGACCCGAGCTCCAGCGCGTGGCCGTAGGGACGCCCGTCCCAGCCGGTGGCCAGCCGGAACCGGCCCGCGGCGTAGTCGATGCAGCGCTCGTCGTAGCTGATCGACCACTTCTCGTCGTAGGTCCCGGCCTCCCAGTCGTGGTAGAGCACGTTGGCCAGCTTGGGGTCCGTCCACGCCGCCTCGACCTGCTCGGCGGTCGCGTGGGGCTGGGGGGCCTGGTCCGTGCTCATGGCTCGCGAGCCTAGTCACCGGGACGGGAACCGGATCACGGCCATCACGCGGCGGTGCACGGTCGAGCCGACCATCCCGCGGGACCCGGCTGAGGGTGCGGCTGCCGTGCGTCCGACCGTCGCGGAGGACGAGGCGGGATGAGGCCTACGGCACCGACCTGGCCCTGTAGACCCTGCGCGACCATCCGGCAGGCATTCGCAGCGTCGTGCTCGACTCGGTCGTCGCGCCGCAGGACAACACCCTGCTCGGCTTCCGGCCCTCCGCCGCCTCCGGGCTCGACGCGCGGTTCGCGGCCTGCGCGGCGACGGTCGCGCCCGCCCCCTTCAGCTGAGAGCGGCCTTCAGCGTCGCGACGGCCTGGGCGATCGCCGACTCGGCCGCGCCGGTGTCCCGCAACGGGTTCACCATCATGAAGTCGTGCACCACACCGAGGTAGCAGGTCGCGGTCACGGCGACGCCCGCCTCCCGGAGCTTGTCCGCGTAGGCCTCGCCCTCGTCCCGCAGGACGTCCGCCTCGTCGGTGATGACCAGCGCGGGCGGCAGGCCCGCGAGCTGCTCGACGGTGGCGCGCAGCGGTGAGGCGGTGATCTGGGCGCGCTCGGCCTCATCGGTCGTGTACTGGTCCCAGAACCACTTCATGCCCTCGCGGTGCAGGAAGTAGCCGGTGGCGAAGCGCTCGTAGGACTCGGTGTCGAAGGCCGCGTCGGTCACCGGGTAGAACAGCAGCTGGTGGCGGAAGACCACGTCCCCGCGCTCCTTCGCCAGCAGCGTGAGGGCGGCGGACATGTTGCCGCCCACCGAGTCCCCGGCCACGACGAGCCGGGACCCGTCGAGCCCGTGCGCCGCGCCGTCGGTGCCGATCCACTGCGCCGCGCGGTAGCCCTGCTCGATCGCGACGGGGTACCGGGCCTCGGGCGAGGGCGTGTACTCGACGAACACCACGGCGATGTCGGCGCCGACGGCGAGCTCGCGGACGAGCCGGTCGTGGGTGTGGGCGTTACCGAACACCCAGCCGCCCCCGTGCATGTACAGCGCGACGGGGAGCGGCCCGGTGCCGCCCTGCGGCTTCACGATCCGGATCCGGAAGTCGTCGAGGTCCACCCACTCCTCGTCGATCGCGGGCTTGGCGATCTCGCCGGACTGCACGTCGTCGACGGCCTTGCGGCCGTTCTCCGGGGTGAGCTGGTAGAGGAACGGTGGGGTGGCGGTGGCCTCGACGAAGGCTTGCGCTGCAGGTTCGAGGACCGGTCGGTTCGTCATGCCAGAAACCTAGCTCACAAGTAACTTGTGCACAAGTTACTTGTGCCTGTGATACCGTTCACCGATGGATCATGGTGAGTCGATGGCGCTCGACGACCAGCTCTGCTTCGCGATCTATGCGGCCTCCCGTTCCGTCACCGCCGCCTACCGCCCGCTGCTGACCGAGCTGGACCTGACCTACCCGCAGTACCTCGTCATGCTGCTGCTCTGGGAGCACGAGACCCGCAGCGTCAAGGAGGTCGGGGCGGCGCTGCACCTCGACTACGGGACGGTCACGCCGCTGCTCAAGCGGCTGCAGCAGCGGGGGCTGCTGACGCGGCGGCGCCGGACGGACGACGAGCGTGGGGTGGACGTCGTCCTCACCGACGAGGGGCGGGCGCTGCACGAGCGGGCGCGCGACGTCCCGGTCGGGATGGCCGAGGCCTTCGGCCTGCCCGCCGAGCAACGGGCCGCGCTGCGGGACCAGCTGCACGCGCTGGTCCGGCACATGGACGCCTACGCGGCCTGACGCGGCGGGACCGGGATCCGCATCAGGTCCTCGGCGACGTGCAGCTCGCCGCCGAAGACCGCGCGGGCCTCCCGCTCGAAGGCGGTCGGGTCGGTGTAGCGCTGGGAGAAGTGGGTGAGCACCAGCGTGCGCACCCCGCACTCGGCGGCCACGGTCGCGGCCTCGCGCGCGGTCAGGTGGCCGTAGGTGTGGGCGAGGTCCCGCTCCGCGTCGAGGAACGTCGACTCGATGACCAGCATGTCGGCGCGGTCGGCGAGGGCGTACACCCCGTCGCACAGCCGGGTGTCCATCACGAACGCGACCACCTGCCCCGGCCGCGGCGCGCTCACCCGGTCGAGGGTGACGCCGTCGAGCTCGCCGCGGGCCTGGAGCTCGCGGACCCGCGGGCCGGTGATGCCCGCGCGGGCGAGGGCGTCGGGCAGCATCCGACGGCCGTCGGGCTCGGTCAGCCGGTACCCGAAGGCCTCCACGGGGTGCTCCAGCCGGGCCACCGACAGGCCCGGTGCGACCGGGCCGTCGGCGGCGTGCGGGTGCTCGACGATCTCGCCGCGCTCCCGGTAGACGCTCGCGTAGCGCAGCCGGGAGAAGTACTCCCGGCCGGACGCGGGGAAGTGCGCGTGCACCGGGTGCGCCACCGCGTCCAACGAGATCCGTTGCAGCACACCGGGCACGCCGAGGCAGTGGTCGCCGTGCAGGTGGGTCAGGCAGAGCCGGGTGACCGCGCTCGCCGGGACACCGGCCAGCAGCATCTGCCGCTGGGTGCCCTCGCCGGGGTCGAAGAGCAGCCCCTGGTCGTCGAAGCGCAGGAAGTACCCGTTGTGGTGGCGGGTCCGGGTCGGCGCCTGGGACGCCGTACCCAGGACCACCAGCTCACGCATCAGCGCCCCGTGAACTCCGCCTTGCCGGGGCCGTTGGCGACGAACGACTCCATGCCGATGGTCGCGTCCTCGCTCGCGAACACGCCCGCGAACAGCTCGGACTCCAGGTCCAGGCCGTTGCGCAGGTCAATCTCGATGCCGCCGTCGATCGCCTTCTTCGCCGCGGCGTACGCCAGCGCGGGGCCCTTCGTGAACTGCGAGACGTACTCGACGGACCGCGAGTAGACCTCGTCCGCCGGGACGACCTCGTCCACCAGCCCGATCTCCAGCGCCTCCTGCGCGGTGACGAACCGGCCGGTGTAGATCAGGTCCTTGGCCCGCGCGGGCCCGATGAGCCGCGCCAGCCGCTGGGTGCCGCCGCCGCCGGGGAAGATGCCCAGCAGGATCTCCGGGAAGCCGAGCTTGGCGTTGTCCCCGACGATCCGCCGGTCCGCGCCGAGCGCGACCTCGAGACCGCCGCCGAGCGCATAGCCGGTGACCGCGGCGACCGTCGGCTTCGGGATGATCGACAGCGCGCCCAGCCCGGCGGACAGCTTCCGGGCGACCGGCGCCATGTCCGAGTAGGACATCGTCGCCATCTCCTTGACGTCCGCGCCCGCCGCGAGCGTCTTCTCGCCGCCGTAGACGATCACCGCGCGGACGTCGGCGCGGGCCGACGCCTCCTCCGCGAGCTGCAGCAGCTCGGCCTGGACCTGGCGGTTCAGCGCGTTCATGGGCGGGCGGTCCAGCCGGATCGTACCCACACCGTTGTCGACCTCGAGCCTCACGAATTCCGTCACGCGCCGACCTTAACGCGCGCTCAGCGCTGCCAGGCGGTGTAGCGCTTGCGTCGCTTCTGCACGGCCAACGAGACGCCGAAGGTCTCGGTGAGGGTCGCGTCGGTGAGCACGTCGTCCAGCAGGCCCGCGGCGACCACCCGGCCCTCGCGCAGCAGCAGGCCGTGCGTGTAGCCGGGCGGGATCTCCTCGACGTGGTGGGTGACCAGCACCGACGCCGGGGCGTCCGGGTCGAGGGCCAGCGCGGACAGCCGGGAGACGAGGTCCTCGCGGCCGCCGAGGTCGAGACCGGCGGCCGGCTCGTCCAGCAGCAGGAGCTCGGGATCGGTCATCAGCGCGCGGGCGATGAGCACCCGCTTGCGCTCCCCCTCGGACAGGGTGCGGTACTCGCGGTCGGCGAAGCCCGCCATGCCCAGCTGCTCCAGCAGCGCGCGGGCCCGGTCGGTGTCCAGCGCGTCGTAGCGCTCCCGCCAGCGGCCGAGGACGCCGTACCCGGCGGACACGACGACGTCGGACACGACCTCGTCCCCGGGGATCCGGATGCCCAGGTTCGCCGAGGTCAGGCCGATGCGGGGGCGCAGCTCGAACAGCGCGACCCTGCCGATCCGCTCCCCCAGGACGTGCACCGACCCGGAGGTCGGGTGCAGCTCGGCGGCGGCCAGCCTCAGCAGCGTGGTCTTGCCCGCGCCGTTGGGGCCGAGGACGACCCAGCGCTCGTCGAGCTCGACGCTCCAGTCGACGGCGTCGAGCAGCACGGTGTTCCCGCGCCGCACGGTGACCCCGTCCATGCGGATCACGAGATCGGTGAGATCGGGCGCGGCGGTCGTTGCGGGAGTGCTCACGGCCTTATCCTCGCCGATCGTGCCGGTCTTCCCGTTGGGTGCCCATGTCGACGACTCCGGGGCCCGGTTCGCCGTCGCCTCGACCAGCGCCGACGCCGTCGAGGTGTGCCTGGTGGAGGAGGATCTCACCGAGCGGCGGGTCGAGCTGACCGAGCGGACGTTCGGGGTGTGGCACGGGCACGTCCCCGGCGTGCGGCCCGGCCAGCGCTACGGCTACCGGGTGCACGGGCCGTACCGGCCGTGGGAGGGGCACCGGTCGAACCCGCACAAGATCCTCGTCGACCCGTACGCCACCCGGATCACGGGCCGGGTCACCGACCTGTGCGCCGCCCGCGGCTGGGTGGACGACCCGATGACCGGCCCCGCGAGCACCGTCGACTCGCTCGGGTCGGTGCCGCTGTCGGTGATCGACGTGGCGTCGTCGAGCCCGCTGCCGCCGCGGCCGGACGTGCCGTGGTCGGAGACGGTGATCACCGAGCTGCACGTGAAGGGGTTCACCAAGCTGCACCCGGAGGTCCCGGTCGAGCAGCGGGGGACCTATCTCGGCCTGGCGCACCCGGCCGTGGTGGCGCACCTGCAGCGGATCGGGGTGACGGCGGTCGAGCTGCTCCCGGTGTGCGCCAGCGCCTCCGAACCGTCCCTGGTGGAGCGTGGCGCGGTCAACTACTGGGGCTACTCCACGCTCGGCTTCCTCGCCCCGCACGCCGGCTACGCCGCGACACCCGGCGAGGAGACCACCGAGTTCCGCACGATGGTGGACACCCTGCACGCCGCGGGCATCGAGGTGATCCTCGACTTCGTCCCGAACCACACCTGCGAGGGCGGGGTCGGCGGCATGACGCTGTCCTACCGCGGCCTGGACGCGCGCTCGTACTACTCGCTGGGCGGCGCCGGCCACGACAACGACATCACCGGCACGGGCAACACCCTCGACGCGGGTTCCCCCACCGTCATCCGGCTGGTCTGCGACGCCATGCGGCACTGGGTCACCCGCTACGGCGTCGACGGCTTCCGCATCGACCTGGCCTCGGTGCTCGGGCGGCCGCACTCGGGCCCGTTCGACCCGCACTCCTCGCTGCTCACGGCCATCGCGGTGGACCCGATCCTGTCCACGACCAAGCTGATCGCCGAGCCCTGGGACGCCACCGGCGAGGGCTACCGGGTCGGCGGCTTCGGGGTCGCGTGGTCGGAGTGGAACGGCCGCTACCGGGACGCGGTGCGGGACTTCTTCCGCGGCCACGGGCACATCGCCGAGCTCGCCTCGCGGGTGACGGGCTCGTCGGACATCTACGGGCTGTCCGGGCGGCGGCCGTGGGCGTCGGTCAACTTCGTGACCGCGCACGACGGGTTCACCCTCCGCGACCTGGTCACCTACGAGCGCAAGCACAACGACGCCAACGGCGAGCAGAACCGGGACGGCACGGACGACAACCGCTCGCAGAACTTCGGGGTCGAGGGCGAGTCGACCTCCCCGGTGGTGCGGGCGCGCAGGCGCTCGGCCGCGCGCGCGATGCTGGCGACCCTGCTGCTCTCCATCGGCACCCCGATGATCGTCGCCGGGGACGAGCGCTGGCGCACCCAGGGCGGCAACAACAACGCCTACTGCCTGGACGACGAGACCACCTGGGTCGACTGGTCCCCGGACCGGCTGGACCCGTCCGCGGCCGAGGCGATGACGGCGTTCACCGCGCGGCTCACCGCGATCCGCCGGTACTCTCCCGACCTGCACCGGGACGTGTTCCTGCGGGACGAGGACGTCCGCTGGTGGAACCCGGGCGGGCGCCTCATGGAGCCCGGCGACTGGCACGACGGCCACGCCCGCGCCCTGGGCCTGCTGACCGGCGAGTGGCTCTTCCTGCTCAACGGAGACGGCGGCGCCCGGCCCTGCGTCCTCCCCGGCACCGCGGCCCTGCGCCCGGTCCTGGACACCACCCGCGAGGACGGCTGCCCGCCCGCGGACCGCGTGTTGCGCGGCGGGAGCACCATCACCCTCCCCCCGCACTCCCTGCTGCTCTTCCGCCGCATCCCGGCGGCTCCGCAGTAACCGGCACCCCTCCGCGGTGATCACCAAGCCTGGCGCAGGCCGAGGGCGTGGAGTCGGGTGCCGTTGCGGCGTAGGCTCCCGCCCATGCCGCGCTACGAGTTCCGCTGCCGGGAGTGCGCCCGCGTCGGAGGGCACGCGACCTTCGAGGTCGACCGCCCCATGGCCGCGGCGTCCGATCCCGCGGACTGCCCGCAGGGCCACAGCGACACCATCAAGCTGCTGTCGACGATCTCGCTCGGCGGCCGCGCAGGCGGCGGCGCGCCCGCGATGGCCCCGGCCGGTGGTGGCGGGGGCTGCTGCGGCGGCGGCTGCTGCGGCTGACCGCGAACCCCCACCCGCGGGTCCAGGGCGCGTTCAGCCCCGGAGCGCGGCGGCGAGCGTGGTGTGCGTGGTGTGCCACCCCGCCCACAGCTCCGGTGCCGCCCAGCGGATCCGCTTCTGCAGCGCGTCACCGCTCAGCCCCTGCTCCACCGCCCCCTGCAGCACCGCCGGCCCCACCGCGACCGAGTGCGGCGTCACGGTGTCGGGGTGCTGGACCCGGTAGGCCGCGGCGGTCACGTCGTGCACCACGAAGTACCGCGGATCCCCGAACTCCCGCTCGGCCACGGCCAACGCCCGTTCCGCACAGCCGGGCGAGGCGAGGAGCGGGGCGGTCCCGCCCTCGCAGCCGGGACACCCGGCGGTCATCGGGTCACGGCGACCACACCGCGCCCGGGCGGGCGAAGGTGACCTGCAGCGCGTCCCGGCGGCGGGCGGAGTCGTTGCGGGTGCCCGAGTGCCAGAGATGGCCGTTGAACAGCAGCGCCGAGCCCGCGACCAGCGGAATCCGTTTCTCGTCCGGGTGACGACGGGTGGGATCGCCGCCCGGAGCGCCCTTCGCCCAGCGGTGCGTCCCCGGCACCACCCGCGTGGCGCCGCCGTCCTCGGTCACGTCGACGAGCGCGACCACCGCGACCGCCACCGCGGGCTCCGGGGGCGGCGGCCCGCCGAAGTCCGCGTGCAGCGCCTGTCCGCCGTGGCCGGGAAGGGGGCCGCGGAAGTGGGCGTTGCGCAGCTCCGCATCCGGTCCGAGCACGTGCCGGACGGCCGGGAGGAGCGCCTCGCGCATCCGGTCGATCGGCGGCCCGGCCAGCTGCCCGACGTGCACCGTCCCGCCCTGCCGCGCGTGCTCCGCCGTCCCCAACGCGGCCTCGACCTGCGCGCGGACGGCCGCGACGTCCTCCGCGGAGAGCACGGCGGGCAGGACGAGATAGCCCTCGCGGTCGAGGGCGGAGAGGTCGAGCGCGGCCGTCACGAGGCGAGCATGCCCGCTGCGGGCCGTGGGCCGCGACGGGTTTCGCGGGCCTCACCGGGCGCCCGGCCGACGCAGACACGCACCGGACCGACGATCGTGCCGCGCTGTGAGCACGAAACGTGCGATCGCGCAGCGCTACCCGGGGATCAGCGTGTTCTGGCGCGCCGCGATCCACCAGCGGCCGTCCCGCCGCACGAAGACGTAGAGCGCCGACATGGCGTGGTCGAGGTCGACGGGCTCGCCCTCGGCGTCGACGGCGCGGGCGAGCTTGCGGGCGAGCGCCACGTCGTCGCTCGGGAAGGTCACCGAGACCACCTCGTACCGCGCGTACTGATCACGCAGGAACCCACCCGGGCCGACGGCACTCACGTGCGCGGCGCGCAGCGCCTCCAGGCCGAGGTGGGGCCGTCCGTTCACCCCGACCGCCACGGCGTCCGCGGCGAAGTGGCGGGTCATCAGATCGGGGTCGTTGCCGTTCAGCCCGGCCTCGACGTCCGCGATCACCGCCCGGATCGCGGCGGCGTCGGCGGGGCGGTCGGTCGGGTCGGCGAGGGTCGGAGCGCTGTCCGCGAGAGTCATGCGGACAGCGTCCGACCTCGACCCGACTTCAGGTCAACCCTCAGGCGAGGACGACCTTCCCCAGCTCCGCGGACGACGCGAGCAGCGGGTGGGTGGGCAGGACCCGGACCGTGTAGCCCGCGAGCCCCGCGTGCGGCAGCGGGACGACCGCCTCGAAGCGGTCCGCGCCGTCCGCGGCGCCGACGTGCTTCATCGCCACGCGCACCGTGTCGTCCAGCTCGTCCGCCTCGTCCACCCGCCCGACGATCGCCTCGACGGTCACGTCCTCCGGGGTGAGCCCGGCCAGCTCGATCGCCGCGCGCACGGTCATCGGCGCCCCGACGACCGGGACATCCGGCAGCCCGGACGCGTCCACCCCGATGACCTGCACCTTCGTCCACGCCGCGTTGAGCTTGGACCGGTAGGCCGCGACCTCGCGCGCACCGGCGTACTGCGACTCCGTGACCGTCGCCGCGGCACGGGCGGCCGGGGCGTAGAGGTCCTCGACGTACTCGCGCACCATCCGGGTCGCCTGCACCGACGGCCGCAGCGTCTCCAGCGTGTGCCGGACCAGCCCGGTCCACTTCGTCGGCACGCCCTGGTCCCGCTCGTAGAACGCCGGAGCGACCTGGGTGGCCAGCAGCTCGTAGAGCGCCTGGGCCTCGAGGTCGTCCCGCTTGTGCGGGTCCTCGATGCCGTCCGCGGTGGGGATCGCCCAGCCGTTGGCGCCGTCGTAGAGCTCGTCCCACCAGCCGTCCCGGATGGACAGGTTGAGCCCGCCGTTGAGCGCGGACTTCATGCCCGACGTCCCGCACGCCTCCAGCGGCCGCAGCGGGTTGTTCAGCCAGACGTCGCAGCCCCAGTACAGGTACCGCGCCATCGACATGTCGTAGTCGGGCAGGAAGACGATGCGGTGCCGCACGGCCGGATCGTCCGCGAACCGGACGATCTGCTGGATCAGGGCCTTGCCGCCGTCGTCCGCGGGGTGGGACTTGCCCGCGACGATCAGCTGCACCGGCCGGTGCGGGTCCAGCAGCAGGTCCCGGAGCCGGTGCGGGTCGCGCAGCATCAGGGTGAGCCGCTTGTAGGTCGGGACGCGGCGGGCGAAGCCGACGGTGAGCACGTCCGGATCGAACACGTGATCGGTCCAGGCCAGCTCCGGGACGGACGCGCCGCGCTCCAGCCAGGCCGCGCGGACGCGGCGGCGGACCTCGTCGACCAGCCGGGCGCGCAGGGCGTTGCGCAGGCCCCAGAGCTCGGCGTCCCCGACCTCGAGCGGGTGCCCGGGCTCGCCGACCAGCCCCGCGACCTCCGGGGCCTCCCAGGTGTGCCCGTGCACGCCGTTGGTCACCGAGCCGATCGGGACCTCCTCGGCGTCGAACCCGCTCCACAGCCCGCCGAACATCCCGCGCGAGACCTCGCCGTGCAGCTTCGACACCCCGTTGGCGCGCTGGGCCAGCCGCAGCCCCATGTGCGCCATGTTGAACATCGCCTTGTCGTCCTCGGAGCCCATCGCGAGCAGCCGGGCCGTCGGGACGCCGGGGAGCAGGTCGTCGGTCAGGTAGCGCTTGACCAGGTCGACCGGGAAGCGGTCGATGCCCGCGGGGACGGGGGTGTGCGTGGTGAACACCGTGCCCGCGCGGACCGCGGCGAGCGCCTGGTCGAAGTCCAGGGACTCGGTGGTCTGGAGCTCTCGGATCCGCTCCAGGCCGAGGAACCCCGCGTGCCCCTCGTTGGTGTGGAACACCTCGGGCGACGGGTGCCCGGTGGCGCGGCAGTAGGCACGCACCGCCCGCACGCCGCCGACGCCGATCAGGATCTCCTGGGAGATCCGGTGGTCCTGGTCGCCGCCGTAGAGCCGGTCGGTGACGGTCCGCAGGTCGACGTCGTTCGCCTCGATGTCCGCGTCGAGCAGCAGCAGCGGCACCCGCCCGACGGCGGCCTGCCACACCCGCGCGGCCAGCGTGCGGCCCTCCGGCATGGCGACCTCGACGAGCACCGGCTCGCCCTCGCCGTCCGTCAGCAGCTGCAGCGGCAGACCCTGCGGGTCGAGGACCGGGTAGTGCTCGAGCTGCCAGCCGTCGAGCGAGAGCGACTGCCGGAAGTAGCCGGACTGGTACAGCAGCCCGACCGCCACGAGCGGCACGCCCAGGTCGGAGGCGGCCTTGAGGTGGTCCCCCGCCAGCACCCCGAGCCCGCCGGAGTAGTTCGGCAGCACCTCGGAGACGCCGAACTCCATGGAGAAGTACGCGATGCCCGCCGGGAGGTCGCTCTGCGCCTGGTACCAGCGGTCCTCGGTGAGGTAGCGCTCCAGGTCCGCGGCCAGGTCGGCCACCTCGGTCACCAGGTCGGCGTCCGCGGCCAGCTCCCGCAGCGTCGCCGTGGGGATCTCGCCGAGCAGCCGCACGGGGTCCTCGTTCGCGCGGGCCCACGCCGCCGGGTCCAGCGACGCGAACAGCTCCCGGGTGGCCGGATGCCAGCTCCACCGCAGGTTCGTGGCGAGGGTCTGCAGCGGGGCCAACGGCTCCGGCAGCTGGGCGCGGACGGTGAACCGGCGGAGAGCTCTCACCGGGCGGAGGTTAGCGGCTGCGTACCGGTGCGCGGCAGGGAGTGCGGGGGCATCGGAGGGGGCGCGGGCGCGGCTCACGATCGAGTGGAACGAGACGACTGCTCCACGGGGTGACCGACCACGCGGGTGGCCCAGCGCTCGGTCACGCTGCGCAGCCGTTCCCGGGCCCGTCCGAGGAGTACGCGCCGGACGGTCGGAACCGCGCGGTGAAGAGCATGTGAATCCGCGACACGGCGGCCGGTCCGACCACGCGGGGTATGGACGGACCGGATACGGTTGTCCCGCACGCCACAGGGGTATCCGGGGTGCGAAATCACACGTGCGACATGCGGGGGTGGCGTCCGATATGACCGGTCGGCTCGGAATCGATGACGTCAGCCCCTGTGTGGGGGACGGGCGGCACCCGAGCAAGGCCGTCGTCGGCGAGGTGCTCCCGATCCGCGCCACGGTGTGGCGCGAGGGTCACGATGCGGTCGCGGCGAACGTCGTCTGGAAGCGGCTCGGATCGCGCGAGCAGGCCGAGCACGTCCGGATGACGCCGGACGGCGTCGGTACCGACCGCTTCGGCGCCACCGTGGTGCCGGGCGAGCCGGGCCTGTGGACCTTCCGCGTGGACGCCTGGAGCGACCCGTGGGCCACCTGGCGGCACGCCGTCGAGGCCAAGATGAAGGTGGGCCAGACTCCGGACGAGCTGGCCAACGACCTGGAGACCGGCGCCCGGCTGCTGCAGCGCGTGGGCCGCCGTCCCAGCGAGCGCACCAACCGGGACCTGCTCTTCGGCGCCGCGAACGCCCTGCGGGACACCGCGCTGCCGCTGCACGCCCGCGTCGCCCCGGCCCTGTTCCCGGCGGTGCACCAGATCATGGTCGAGCGCCCGGTCCGGGAGCTGATCACCCGCGGCCGCACCCAGCAGGTCTACGTCGACCGCGAGCGCGCGCTCTTCGGCTCCTGGTACGAGTTCTTCCCCCGCTCCACCGGCGGCCGGGACGAGACGGGCCGCGCCGTGCACGGCTCGTTCGTCACCGCGGCCAAGGAGCTGGACCGCATCGCGGCGATGAACTTCGACGTCGTCTACCTCCCACCGATCCACCCCGTCGGCACCGTGCACCGCAAGGGCCCCAACAACTCCGTGCACGCCGAGCCCGGGGACGTCGGGTCCCCGTGGGCCATCGGCAGCAAGGACGGCGGGCACGACGCGATCGATCCCGAACTGGGCACGATCGAGGACTTCGACGCCTTCGTCGCCCGCACCAAGGACCTCGGCATGGAGGTCGCGCTGGACTTCGCGCTCCAGTGCGCGCCGGACCACCCGTGGGTCGAGGCCCACCCGGAGTGGTTCACCGTGCGGCCGGACGGCTCGATCGCCTACGCGGAGAACCCGCCGAAGAAGTACCAGGACATCTACCCGATCAACTTCGACAACGACCCGGCGGGCATCTACGCCGAGTCGCTGCGGGTCGTCCTGCACTGGGTCGAGCACGGCGTGCGGATCTTCCGGGTGGACAACCCGCACACCAAGCCGCCGAACTTCTGGCACTGGCTGATCTGGCAGGTCAAGGCCCGCTACCCGGACGTGCTGTTCCTGGCCGAGGCCTTCACCCGCCCGGCGCGGATGTTCGGGCTCGCACGCCTGGGCTTCACGCAGTCCTACACGTACTTCACGTGGCGGACCGAGGCCGAGGAGCTGGCCGAGTTCGCGCTCATGCACGCCGAGCGCGCGGACGAGGCCCGGCCGAACCTGTTCGTCAACACCCCGGACATCCTCCACGAGTCGCTGCAGACCGGCGGCCCGGCGATGTTCGCGATCCGCGCGGTGCTGGCCGCCACCATGTCGCCGACGTGGGGCGTCTACTCCGGGTTCGAGCTGTTCGAGGGCACCCCCGTCAAGCCGGGCTCCGAGGAGTACCTGGACTCGGAGAAGTACGAGCTGCGCCCGCGGGACTACCACCAGGCGCTCAACGAGGGGCGCTCCCTGGAGCCCTTCATCGGCAGGCTCAACGAGATCCGCCGCGCCCACCCGGCGCTGCAGCAGCTCCGCGAGATCCACTTCCACGAGGCCGACAACCCCCAGCTGCTGGCCTACTCGAAGAAGGACCCGGCCACCGGGGACACGGTGATCGTGGTCGTCACCCTGAACTCGTTCGACATGTGCGAGGGCTTCGTGCGGCTGGACATGCCGGAGCTGGGCATGGACTGGCAGGACACGTTCAGAGTGACGGACGAGATCACCGGCGAGTCGTTCCAGTGGCAGGAGCGCAACTACGTGCGCCTCTCTCCGTGGGAGAACGTCGCGCACGTGCTGCGCGTCCACTCCTGACGCGCTCCACCCTGAACTTCACGACAACTCTCGTTAGGGTCGGTACCGATGAGTGACCATGTCGTGGAAGAGCCCGGGTCCGAGGAGTTCGGCCACGCGCGCACGCTCGAGGTGCAGCCGGACTGGTTCAAGTCCGCGGTGTTCTACGAGGTGCTGGTCCGTGCGTTCAACGACTCGAACCGGGACGGCTTCGGCGACCTGCGGGGGCTCACCGAGAAGCTGGACTACATCCAGTGGCTCGGTGTGGACTGCCTCTGGCTGCCCCCGTTCTACGACTCGCCCCTGCGAGACGGCGGGTACGACATCCGGGACTTCCGCGCGGTGCTGCCGGAGTTCGGCACCGTGGACGACTTCGTCTACCTGCTGGACGAGGCGCACAAGCGCGGCATCCGGGTCATCACCGACCTGGTCATGAACCACTGCTCGGACCAGCACCCCTGGTTCGAGGAGTCCCGGCGCAACCCGGACGGGCCGTACGGGGACTTCTTCGTCTGGTCGGACGACGACACCCGCTACGCCGACGCGCGGATCATCTTCGTCGACACCGAGACCTCGAACTGGACCTACGACCCGGTCCGCGGCCAGTTCTACTGGCACCGCTTCTTCTCCCACCAGCCGGACCTGAACTACGACAACCCGGCCGTGCAGGAGGCCATGATCGACGTCCTGCGCTTCTGGCTGGACCTCGGGATCGACGGCTTCCGGCTGGACGCCGTGCCCTACCTCTACGAGCGCGAGGGCACCAACTGCGAGAACCTCACCGAGACCCACTCCTTCCTCAAGCGCTGCCGCAAGGTGCTGGACGACGAGTACCCCGGCCGGGTCATGCTCGCCGAGGCCAACCAGTGGCCGTCGGACGTGGTGGAGTACTTCGGTGACCCCGCCGTCGGCGGGGACGAGTGCCACATGGCCTTCCACTTCCCGCTGATGCCGCGCATCTTCATGGCGGTCCGGCGGGAGAACCGCTTCCCGATCTCGGAGATCCTGGCCCAGACGCCGCCGATCCCGTCCGGCGCGCAGTGGGGCATCTTCCTGCGCAACCACGACGAGCTCACGCTCGAGATGGTCAGCGACGAGGAGCGCGACTACATGTACGCGGAGTACGCCAAGGACCCGCGGATGAAGGCCAACATCGGCATCCGCAGGCGGCTGGCCCCGCTGCTGGAGAACGACCGCAACCAGCTGGAGCTGTTCACCGCATTGCTCCTGTCGCTGCCCGGCTCCCCCGTCCTCTACTACGGCGACGAGATCGGCATGGGGGACAACATCTGGCTGGGCGACCGGGACGCGGTCCGCAGCCCGATGCAGTGGAGCCCGGACCGCAACGCCGGGTTCTCCTTCTGCGACCCGGGCAGGCTCTACCTGCCGATCGTGATGGACCCGGTGTACGGCTACCAGGCGGTGAACGTCGAGGCGCAGTCGAACTCGTCGACCTCGCTGCTCAACTGGAACCGACACATGATCGAGGTGCGCAAGCGGCACACCGCCTTCGGCCTCGGCGACTACCACGAGCTGGGCGGGTCGAACCCGTCCGTGCTGGCCTACACGCGCACGCACGAGGGCGACACCGTGCTGTGCGTCAACAACATGAGCCGTTTCCCGCAGCCGGTCGAGCTGGACCTGTCCGGATGGGAGGGCTGTGTGCCCCACGAGCTGACCGGTGGGGTCCCCTTCCCCCGGATCGGCCAGCTGCCGTTCCTGCTGACGCTGCCGGGGCACGGGTTCTACTGGTTCGTGATCCGATCTGCGGAGGACGATGCATGACGGCACTCGCCGAAGAGCTGCCCACCCACCTGCCGGACTACCTGGCGCGCCAGCGCTGGTTCCCGGCCAAGGGCAGGCCGGTGGCGTCCATCGCGGTCGCCGCCGAGACCTCCCTGATCAGCGAGGGTGAGTTGCTCCTCGACCTGTGCCTGCTGCGGGTGTCCTTCGTGGACTCCGCGGCACCCGAGCACTTCCAGGTGCTGGTCGGCAGGCGGCACCACCCGTCGTCGGAGCTGGAGCACGCCACGATCGGCGCGGTCGGCGACCGCATCGCCTTCGACGCGATGTGGGACCACGAGGCCACGGCCTTCCTGTTGCAGGCCATCCGTTCCGGGTCGCAGTACGGGGACGTGCGGTTCGTCCCCGAGCCCGGGGTCGAGCTACCCCGCGCCGGCGTCGGGCGGCTGCTCGGGGTGGAGCAGTCGAACACCTCGGTGGCCTACGGCGAGAAGAGCATCCTCAAGCTGTTCCGCAAGGTCGCGGCGGGCGTCAACCCGGACCTGGAGCTGCACCGCGCCCTGCGCTCGGTCGGCAGCGCCGAGGTCGCCTCCCTGCAGGGTGCGATCGAAGGGGTGCTCGACGGGCAGCCCGCCACCCTGGGCATGCTGCAGGACTTCGCGTCGAACTCGGCCGAGGGCTGGGCGATGGCCCTGACCAGCGTGCGGGACCTCTTCGCCGAGGCGGACCTGTACGCCAGCGAGGTCGGCGGGGACTTCGCCGCCGAGTCGCGGCGGCTCGGCGAGACCGTCGCGGTCGTGCACAAGGAGCTGGCCCAGGCGCTGGGCACCGGGACCCGACCGGCCGCCGAGCTGCGGTCGGCGCTGGAGGCGCGGCTGGCCGGTGCGGTCGCGCAGGTCCCCGAGCTGGCTCGGCACGCGGACGGGGTCCGTGCCGTCTACGCCGCGCTCGAGGGCGACATCCCCACCCAACGCGTGCACGGCGACCTGCACCTCGGCCAGACGCTGCGCACCCCACGCGGCTGGCTCGTGATCGACTTCGAGGGCGAGCCCGCCACCGCGCTGCCCGAGCGCCGCCGGATGGACTCCCCGCTGCGGGACGTCGCGGGGATGCTGCGCTCGTTCGACTACGCCGTCTACCACCAGGTCGTCCTCGGCGACCACTCCGACCAGCACGAGGAGCAGCAGCTCCAGCACCGGGCGGACGAGTGGGCGGTCCGCAACCGCTCCGCCTTCTGCGACGGCTACGCCTTCGCCTCCGGCCGCGACCCCCGCTCCGAAGCCGCGGTCCTGCGCGCCTTCGAGCTGGACAAGGCCGTGTACGAGGTGCTCTACGAGGTCCGCTCCCGGCCCACCTGGGCGGTCATCCCCCTCTCCGCGATCGCCCGGCTGGTCGCGGAGGCGGAGGAGAAGGGGGTCGACGCGGTGGACTCCGCCTCGGACCCCACCATCTCCCTCTAGTCCGCGAGCCCGACACCCGAGCCCGCGAGCCCGACGCCCGAGCCCGCGGGTCCGACACCACGCTCCTCACCGGCCGGGGCTCCGACCTGCCCGACCACGACGCGGCCCTGATCGCGGCGGACGACCGGGCGGCCGTCGTGGCCACCCCGTCCCGCCCTAGTCGAGGCAGAACTCGTTGCCCTCGGGATCGGCGAGGACGAGGTGGCCGTTGCTCATCGGGGGTGCGGGGTCCTCGCGCGCCAGGCGGGTGGCGCCCAGGGCGACGAGGCGGGCGGCCTCGGCCTCCAATGCCGCCATCCGCTCGTCGCCCTGCAGCCCGGGGGCGGCGCGGACGTCCAGGTGGACCCGGTTCTTGGCGACCTTGTCCTCCGGGACCTGCTGGAAGAACACCCGCGGGCCGACGCCCTCGGGGTCCTCGATCGCCGAGCGCGAGTTGCGCTGGTCCTCGGGAACCCCGATGCGGGCGAGGAACTGGTCCCACACCGCCAGCGGATCGACGCCCTCCGGGACCTCGACGCCGGGCGGTCCGGGATGGACGTACCCGAGGACCTCGGCCCAGAAGCGGGACAGGGCTCGCGGGTCGTGGGCGTCGAACGTGACCTGGACGTGGCGGCTCATGCGGGTTGCCTACCAGAGGGGTCCGACGTTCCCACCGCCCACGGCGACCGCCCGGCCCGGCACCTCGGACACCCGGGAGGGCGGCATCCCCTGCCGCGGCCACCGTCCCACCCAGGCGGTGGCGAGCCGTGCGGCGCGGGTGCAGCCGCGCGTCCGGCACCGCGCCGACGGAAGGCACGGCATCCGGGAGCGGCCCCGTAGTCGCTGCCGCACATCATGATCCGACCTCGACAGCGGCCCCTCCCCGTACCGCTCCGTGAGCCGGACGGCCTCGAACTCGACCCCCCTCCACGCGTCCGACCGATCGGTCGGAGATCTGTAACCCAAGTGACGCAACCCGTTTGGCGGACCAGGTTGGGCGGCTGGAGGCTCGCGGCAATAGGGTTCCGGGGTGGCACACGAGGACACCCGCACGATCGACCCCTGCCCGCCGGACCAGGCGACGACCGACCGTCTGCTGGGTGGCGCCCACCACAACCCACACGGCGTCCTGGGGGCGCACCCGATCGCCTCGGGCGGCACGGTCGTCCGCGTCCTCCGCCCGCACGCGGACGAGGTCTCGGTCCTGCGCAACGGCGACCCGACGGACGCCCACCCGCTGGTCAAGGTGCACGACGCCGGGCTGTTCTCCGGCGTGGTCGACGGGCCGGGCGGGGACTACCGGATCGCGGTGCGCTACGGCGACCGCACGGACGTCGTCGACGACCCGTACCGCTGGCTGCCCACGCTCGGCGAGGTCGACCTGCACCTGATCGGCGAGGGCCGCCACGAGCGGCTCTGGGAGGTGCTCGGCGCGCACGTGCGCGCCTACGACACCGCCTCCGGCCAGGTGACCGGGACCAGCTTCGCCGTCTGGGCGCCGAACGCCCAGGGCGTGCGCGTCACCGGGGACTTCGACGGCTGGGCGGGCTGGGCGCACCCGATGCGCTCGCTGGGCTCCTCCGGCGTCTGGGAGCTGTTCGTGCCCGGCGTCGGGGTCGGGACGCGGTACAAGTACCGGATCCTGGGCCAGGACGGCGTCTGGCGGGACAAGGCGGACCCGATGGCGTTCGCCACCGAGATCCCCCCGCAGACCGCGTCGGTCGTCACCTCGCTGCACCACGAGTGGCAGGACGAGGAGTGGATGGCCGCGCGCGCCGTCCGCCAGCCGCACGCCGAGCCGATGAGCGTCTACGAGCTGCACCTCGGCTCGTGGCGGCAGGGCAACGACTACCGGCAGATCGCCGAGCAGCTCGTCGAGTACCTGGACGAGACCGGCTTCACCCACGTCGAGCTGCTGCCCGTGGCCGAGCATCCCTTCGGCGGCTCCTGGGGCTACC
The DNA here is from genome assembly GCF_039541715.1 of Pseudonocardia xishanensis. Taxonomy (NCBI): domain Bacteria; kingdom Bacillati; phylum Actinomycetota; class Actinomycetes; order Pseudonocardiales; family Pseudonocardiaceae; genus Pseudonocardia; species Pseudonocardia xishanensis. The sequence continues at coordinate 77,605 of NZ_BAABGT010000016.1, read as the reverse complement.
AGGTCACGAGCTACTTCGCCCCGACCAGCCGGTTCGGCACCCCGGACGACTTCCGCTACTTCGTCGACCACCTGCACCAGCACGGCTACGGCGTGATCGTCGACTGGGTGCCCGCGCACTTCCCGCGGGACGAGTGGGCGTTGGCGAAGTTCGACGGCACCGCGCTCTACGAGCACGCGGACCCCCGCCGCGGCGAGCAGCCGGACTGGGGCACGCTCGTGTTCGACTTCGGCCGCTCCGAGGTCCGCAACTTCCTCGTGGCGAACGCACTGTTCTGGTTCGACCAGTTCCACATCGACGGCCTGCGCGTCGACGCGGTCGCCTCGATGCTCTACCTGGACTACTCCCGCCCGGACGGGCAGTGGCTGCCGAACATCCACGGCGGCCGCGAGAACCTCGACGCCGTCTCCTTCCTGCAGGAGATGAACGCGACGGTCTACAAGGACCACCCCGGCGCCGTCACCATCGCCGAGGAGTCGACGGCGTGGCCGGGCGTCACGCGGCCCACGTACATGGGCGGGCTCGGCTTCGGGCTGAAGTGGAACATGGGCTGGATGCACGACACGCTCGACTACATCGGGCACGACCCCGTGCACCGCGCCTACCACCACAACCAGCTGACGTTCTCGCTGATGTACGCGTTCAGCGAGAACTACGTCCTGCCGATCAGCCACGACGAGGTCGTGCACGGCAAGGGCTCGCTGTGGACCCGGATGCCCGGGGACGACTGGAACAAGGCCGCGAACGTCCGTGCTCTGCTGGCCTTCATGTGGGCCCACCCGGGCAAGCAGCTGCTGTTCATGGGCCAGGAGTTCGGGCAGGTCCGGGAGTGGTCCGAGGAGCGCTCGCTGGACTGGGAGCTGCTCGCGGACCCGCTGCACGGCGGGATCAAGACCCTCGTCGGCGACCTCAACCGGGCCTATAAGGACCACCCGGCGCTGTGGACGATGGACGTCTCCCCGGGGGGCTTCTCCTGGATCGACGCCAACGACGCCGCGGGCAACGTGCTGTCCTTCCTGCGCCAGGGCACCGACCACGACGGCCGCCCGGCCGTGCTGGCCGCGATCGCCAACTTCTCCGGCCGGCCACGCGGGGACTACCGCGTGGGCCTGCCCTTCGCGGGGCGGTGGAGGGAGCTGGTCAACACGGACTCGCAGTCCTACGGCGGGTCCGGTGTCGGGAACCTCGGGACCGTCCACGCGGAGCGCACGCCGTGGCACGGGCGCCCGGCCAGCGCGGTGCTGACCCTGCCGCCGTCGGGCGTGCTGTGGTTGGTGCCGGAGGAGTCCGGCGGCCCGGTGCACCCGAAGCGCATCGCCGCGACCGCGACGCCGACGGCGACGGAGCCCGCCGTGCAGGCCCCTCCGGCGGGTGCGTCGCACGCTCCCGAGGTTCGCGGGGTACCCGAGGTTCGCGGGGTACCCGAGGTTCGCGGGGTACCCGAGGTTCGCGGGGTACCCGAGGTCGGCCCGGCCGACGAGGACTCCACAGACATCTGACCCGGCCTGACTGCACGTTTCGTGCGCTCAGCGCGGCATGATCGGCGTCTTCGTGCTCTCAGTGCGGTGTGAACCGCGCTGAGAGCACGAAACGTGCGGGCTCAGAACCGCCGCGCGCCGCTCCGGGGTGCAGTGCGGAGCAGAGTGGCCCAGTACGCGACCAGGATCGCGGTGTAGAGGCCGCGGGCGAGCGGGGACCAGGGGTTCCCGTCCGTCCAGAGGTCACCCCAGCTCACGGGGACCAGCGCCAGCACGAGCAGCGCCGCCGCCCACTCCCGCACCAGGCCCGCGGCCACCGCGACCAGGATCCCGGGCCAGAGCAGCAGCAGGTAGTTGTGCCAGGAGATCGGGGACATCAGCAGCCCCGCCGCGATCACCGCGAACGGCGCGGTGCCCGCGGGATCGGCCTCCCGGCGCACGACCCACACCAGCGTGCCGACGAGGGCGACGAGCCCGAGCGCCGTCCCGATCGCCGAGGGCAGACCCAGCCGGAGGAGGAAGCCGGGCAGGGCGGCGTTGTCCAGCACGTCCGGGACGGGTTCGGTGAACCCGATCCGCAACCACTCCAGCGCGCTCGACGGGCCCGCCGCGAGGGCCCCCAGCACGGTCGCCACCCCGGCGCCCGCGGCCCCCGCCCAGAACGACCGCCACCGACGTTGCACCAGCGGCAGCAGCAGGACCGGGGCCAGGGAAGGCTTGAGCGCGACCGCCACGCCGTAGCAGACCCCCGCGGCCACGGGGTGCCCGCGCCGCTCGCACACCCAGCCCGCCACCAGCAGGGCCAGCAGGACGCCGTAGATCTGGCCGAGCAGCAGCGTGCCGTGCAGCGGCGACGACAGCGCCATGGCGACCGTGGCGCCGACCGTCCAGCCCCAGGACAGCCGCAGCTCTCGGCACACGACGACCACCGCGGCGAGCACGAGGACCAGCGTGAGCGCGGCGAACACCCGGTACGCGGTGAGCGGGTCCAGCCCGGTGAGCGGGGCGAGCAGGAGCGAGAGCAGCGGCGGGTTGAGGTTCCGCAGCTTCGCGGGCGTGGAGTAGATGTCCGTGCCGTGGATCAGCGCGGACGCCGACTGCCAGAAGGTGTCGAAGTCGACGTGGAGCTCGCGCATGTCCGCGGAGGGCAGCAGCGTGACCAGGCCCGCCGGGTGCGCGACGGTCAGCCCGACCGCGAGCCCGAGGGCAGCGACGGCCACCAGCACCGCCGCGATCCGCCCCGCCGCCCGCCCGCGACCCACGGCGGGCTCGGCAACAGTCGACACGCCGCGACGGTAGACCAGCGCGCTCCTAGAACAGCGCGCGGCCCAGGGCCCGGCGCGCCTTCGCGACCCGCGGGTCGTCCGCCGGGAACAGCTCGAAGAGGCCGACCAGGTGCTCGCGGACCTTCTCGCGCTCCTCGTCGAACGTCCGCGCGACGGTGTTCACCAGCCGCTGGAACGCCGCCTCCGCCCTGTCCAGCGCCACCTCGGCGTCCGCCGCGGCGAGCTGGGCGGTCACGTCCTCCGGTGCGGCGTCCGCGGCCGCGATCGACGCGGGGTCCGCGGCCTCCGCGCGGGCGAGGAAGCGCACCTGGGCGATCGCCGCCTTGGCCATCTCGTTCGCCGGCTCCTGGTCCAGGATCCGCTGGTAGGCGGCCTCGGCCTCGGCGTAGTCCCCGGCCTCGAGGGCGTCCTCGGCCGCGGTGAACCGCGGGTCCTCTGGCTCCTCCTCGGGCTCGACGGCGCCGCCCGCGGCGGCTCGCGCCTCACCCTCGGCGATCGCGGGCATGCGCTCGCGCAGGGCGTCCAGCAGGCGCTGGATCCAGTCCTTGACCTGCGACTCGGGCAGCGCGCCCTGGAAGGCGTCCACCGGCTGCCCGCCGACGACCGCGACCACCATCGGGATCGACTGCACGCCGAAGGCCTGCGCGATCCGCTGGTTGGCGTCCACGTCCACCTTGGCGAGGATCCATGCGCCGCCGCTCGCCGCCGCCAGCCGCTCGAGGACCGGGGAGAGCTGCTTGCACGGCTCGCACCAGGTGGCCCACAGGTCCACGATCACGGGGACCTGCAGCGACCGCTCCAGGACGTCCGCCTGGAAGCTCGCCTCACTGACGTCGATCACGTACTGGTCGCCACCGCCACCACCGCCGGAGGGCGGTGCGGAGGCAGGCGCGGACTGCGCACGCGCAGCCGCCTCGGAACGGGCCTTCAGCGCGGAGAGGTCGACGGCGCCCGCCATCGCGGACGACAGCGCCGCCGTCTGAGCTGCACGGGGGTTGGGACGAGACACGCCGACCATCCTGGCACGATCAGCCCGACCGGGTGGGGACCAGCCCCATCGGGTTCTGCTCGAGGAAGTCCCCGGCCGCCAGGATCCGCTGCACCAGGGGCGCCGCGAGCGCCGCCAGCCGGGCCGTGCGCTCGTCCCCCAGCGCCTGCCACGCCCGGTCGGCGAGGGTGTCCGTCACCGCCTCGACCTGGGCGGACAGCGCCCTCCCCGCCGGGGTGAGGGCCGCTCCGTCGAGCAGTCCGCGGGCGGCGAGGCGCTCCTGCGCGGCCGCCCACTCGTGCGGCGTCCAGCCCCGCCGCTCCCGCAGCCAGTCCCCCGGCAGGTCCTGGGCGTCCGCGAACACGACGAGCGTCTCCACCGGATCGAGGTCCGCGCCGACCAGCGCGGCCACGTGCCCGTCGCCGCGCTGCTCGCGCAGGATCGTCTGGGCGTGCCAGATGACGAGGTGCGGCGCCTCGGGCCACGGCAGCGCGGCGTTGGCGGCGGCCAGCGCCCGCCCGGCGGTCGGGACGGCGAGCGCGGCCTCCCGGGCCAGCTCGGCGGCCTCGGCCACCTCGGCGGAGTCGACGAGCTCACCGAGCGACCGCCGCAGCGCCCGGTCGACGGCGTCCAGCCGGGCCGCCAGCAGCTGCTCCGGTGCGGCGACGCTCCAGATCTGCGGGACCGACCGCGCCACGAACCCCGGCGCGAAGTTGTAGAACAGCGCCGTGACGACCTCGGCGGGCACGGGACCCAACGGCGCGGCCCGCTGACCGAAGTAGCCGCGGAAGAACCCGCGCAGCCCCAACGACTCACCCGCCTCGCGGGACTCGGGGGCGAAGTAGGTCACCGCGTGCACAGGCTCCAGCGAACGCCACATCCGACGGGCGCGGTGCTCGACGTCCGCGCTGGTCACCGCCTCGTTCACGGTCATCCGGAGCTCCTTTCGCGACGCTGCCGCCCCCGACCGTAGGTCCCGGGCCGTGGACCCGCATTGGGCCGATCCGGTGGTGGCCGGCCACGCGGAGTCCGCGTCCACGGCCACGTTGATCACCGGTCCGGCGGAGCACCACCGGCGCCGGGCGCTCGTTGGACAGAACGACGTGGCCGCGAGGTCACCCTGCGTAGACGTGGACGGACCTCCTCGCCCCGAGACCGTCCCTGAGAAGGAGGAGCGCCCATGAGCGACAACACCACCGAGACCGCCGACCGCCTCCTCGCCGACGCCCGGAAGAAGACCGCGCGTCAGCAGAGCCCGGCGCTGGGCAAGATCGCCCTGATCGTCGGCATCATCGCGCTGGTGGTCAGCCCCATCTCGATCGCGGGCTGGGTCGGCGGTGTCGCCGCGCTGGTCCTCGGCGGCCTCGCGGTCCGCAACCCGGAGACCGCCAAGCCGGCCAAGATCGCGATGGCCCTGGGCTTCGCCGCGATCCTGGTCGGCGTGTTCTTCTTCACCATGAACATCGCCTGACCTGCCTTTTCCCACAAACGGCACTCTTGTGCGGACCTACCGCACAAGAGTGCCGTTCGTGCGTTCTACAGGGTCTCGAGAAGCGCCGCGAGCTCGCGGGGGCGGGTGAGCATCGGGAAGTGCCCGCCGGCCAGCTCACGCAGCTCGAACCCGCGCTCCCGGGCGATCCGGCGGGAGGCGTCGGGGCCCGCGATCCGGTCATCGGCGCAGACGACCGAGACCGTGCGGACCTCGGGCCAGGCCTTCAGCGGCGTGACCTCCTTGGTGACCACCGTCGACTGGGGACGCAGCTCGGCGATCGCCGCCTCCACGGGGCCCTCGTCCCCGAGCTCCTCGGCGACCCCGGCATAGAGACCTGCCCGCGCGTCCTCGGGCCGCCACACCGTGGTGCCCTCCGGCCCCCGCATCGGCCCGACGGGACCGCGGCCGCTGATCGTCGGGTCGGCGCGCATGAGGTCCAGGTGCGACGACCCAGGCTCCGGCACCATGGCCGCGAGCAGGACCAACGCCCGCACCCGGTCCTCGTGCAGGGCCGCCAGGACGGGCGCGGTCAGGCCGCCGAGGGAGTGCCCGACGACCACCAGCTCACCTGCCGGGACCTCCACGGACTCCGCGTACTCCGCCGCACCGGCGGGGCCGTCCGGCAGGTCCGGGGCGATCGACGGGGCCGCCAGCGCCTGCTGCAGCGGCGCCCAGCACGATCCGCGGTGCCACGCGCCGTGCAACAGGACGACCGTGGTCACTGCAGGGCCTGGTCGATCCGCTCCACCTTCGCGGTGAGCTGACCGGTGTAGCCCGGACGGATGTCGGCCTTGAGCACCAGGCTCACCCGCGACGAGTGCGCCTGGACGGCCTCGACGGCGGCCTTGACCACCGCCATCCCCTCGTCCCAGGTCTCGGACTCGATGGTGGTGAACATCGACGTCGTCTCGTGCGGCAGTCCGGAGGCCCGGACGACCCGGACCGCCTCGGCGACGGCCGCGCTGACGCTGCCGTCCTCGGTCGCGCTGCCGGAGGGAGCGATGCTGAAGGCGAAGAGCATGGGCCCACCTTCGCATGATCCGCCCTGCTAGCGTCGCTGCATGGCATCGCACGGCCCGCTCCCCTTCGACCCGATCGACCGGGCGGCCGAGCTGTGGGCGGAGCGCGTCGGGCCGTCGTCGACCATGCGCGCGGTCACCAGCGTCATGCGGGTGCAGCAGATCCTGCAGGCCGCCGTGGACGGCGCGCTCAAGCCGCACAGCCTGACCTTCGCCCGCTACGAGGCGCTGGTGCTGCTGTCCTTCTCGCGGACCGGGAAGCTGCCGATGCGGGTGATGGGCGAGCGGCTGCAGCTGCACCCGACCAGCGTCACGAACATCGTCGACCGGCTGCAGGGGGACGGGCTGGTCCGCCGCATCCCGCACCCCACCGACCGCCGCGCCACGCTCGTGGAGATCACCGACGCAGGCGTCGCCCGGCTCGCCGAGGCCACCAAGTCCGTCACGGACGTCGACTTCGGCCTGGTGGGTGTGGACGAGGACGACAAGAAGACGCTGTTCGCCCTGCTCAGCCGGATCCGCTCGGCCTCGGGCGACTTCCGCTAGAGCGACGTCAGCAGCCGGTCCGCGGCGGCGTAGGGGTCGAGCTCGCCGGACACCACCGCGTCCGCGAACCGCGCGACGCCCGCCGAGTCCAGCCGGACGCGGACCTTCTCCAGCGCGATCGCCTCGATCTCGGCCTCCGCCCGGCGCCGCCGCCGCCGCGCCCCCTCGCCGGAGGACTCCAGCCAGGCGCGGTGCTCGTCGATCGCCTTCGCAACCTCGTCGATGCCCTCGCCGCGAGCGGCGACGGTCCTGCAGACGGGGGGCTTCCAGTCGTCGTGCCGCGAGCCCAGCGACATCATGTAGCGCAGGTCGCGGACGGTCTGGGCGGCGCCGTCGCGGTCCGCCTTGTTGACCACGAACACGTCCGCGATCTCCAGGATCCCGGCCTTGGCGGCCTGCACCCCGTCCCCCATCCCGGGCGCGAGCAGCACGACGGTCGTGTCCGCCAGCGAGACCACGTCGATCTCCGACTGGCCCACCCCGACGGTCTCGACGAGCACGACGTCACACCCCGCGGCGTCGAGCACCCGCAGGGCCTGGGGGGTGGCCCAGGCCAGCCCGCCGAGGTGGCCGCGGGTGGCCATCGACCGGATGAAGACGCCCTCGTCCAGGGCGTGGTCGCCCATCCGGACCCGGTCGCCGAGCAGCGCCCCGCCGGAGAACGGCGACGACGGGTCCACCGCCAGCACCCCGACCCGCTTTCCCGCGGCCCGGAACGCGGAGACCAGGGCCGAGGTGGTCGTCGACTTGCCGACGCCCGGCGACCCCGTCAGCCCGACGACCTGCGCCCGCCCGGTGTGCGGCGCGAGCAGCGCCGCGACCTCGGGCAGGTCCTCCGACCCGCTCTCGACGAGCGAGATCAGCCGGGCGACCGCGCGCTGCTGTCCCTGCAGCGCGCGGTCGACCAGCTCCCGGGGGGACTCCACTCTCAGGCGGGCACGGTCAGGATCAGGGCGTCGCCCTGCCCGCCACCGCCGCAGAGCGCGGCCGCGCCGACCCCGCCGCCGCGGCGCTTGAGCTCCAGCGCCAGGTGCAGCGCGATCCGCGCGCCGGACATGCCGATCGGGTGCCCGACGGCGATGGCCCCGCCGTTGACGTTGACCTTGTCCTCGCTCAGCCCGAGCTTGCGGGCGGAGACCACGCCGACGGCCGCGAAGGCCTCGTTGATCTCGACCAGGTCCAGGTCCGCAGGCGTGATGCCCTGCTTCTCGCAGGCCTTGGTGATCGCGTTCGCGGGCTGCTCCTGCAGCGAGGCGTCCGGCCCCGCGACGACGCCGTGGGCGCCGATCTCGGCGAGCCAGCTCAGGCCCAGCTCCTCGGCCTTGGCCTTGCTCATCACGACGACGGCGGCGGCCCCGTCCGAGATCTGCGACGACGTGCCCGCGGTGATGGTGCCGTCCGCGGAGAACGCCGGGCGGAGCTTGCCCAGGCTCTCCACCGTGGTGTCGGCGCGCACGCCCTCGTCGGTCGAGAAGACGATCGGGTCGCCCTTGCGCTGCGGGATCTCGACGGGGGTGATCTCCTCGTCGAACACGCCGTTCTTCTGGGCGGCCGCGGCGCGCTGGTGGCTGCGCGCGGCGAACTCGTCCTGGTCGGCGCGGGTCAGCTCGTAGCGGTTGTTGTACTTCTCCGTCGACGCACCCATCGCGACCTGGTCGAACGCGCAGAACAGGCCGTCGTAGGCCATGTGGTCGACGAGGGTGGTGTCGCCGAACTTGGTGCCCTCGCGGGACTTCGGCAGCAGGTGCGGCGCCTGGGTCATCGACTCCTGGCCGCCCGCCACGACGATGTCGAACTCGCCCGCGCGGATCAGCTGGTCGGCCAGCGCGATCGCGTCCACGCCGGACAGGCAGACCTTGTTGATGCTCAGCGCCGGGACGTCCATCGGGATGCCCGCGGCGACGGCCGCCTGCCGCGCCGGGATCTGGCCCGCGCCCGCGGTGAGCACCTGCCCCATGATCACGTATTCGACCTGCTCGGGGGCGACGCCCGCCTTCTCCAGGGCACCCTTGATGGCGATACCGCCCAGCTGCGCGCCCGAGAAGCCCTTGAGCGAGCCGAGCAGCCGGCCCACCGGCGTTCGGGAACCGGCGACGATCACGGACTGGGCCACGACTGAACCTCCAGGGACGACGGTGAAACCGGGATCGGCCTCGGACAGTACCTCTCGACGGGGCATGATCGGACGGCCCGATCGGACGGGTGAGCAGCCACACAGCAGCCGAACGGGCGTTCCGGATGACACCATCGGCACCCATGACGGCACAGACGGAATCGACCCACGGCGCGCTCGGATCCCTGCTCACGCAGATCGACCACGTGGGCATCGCGGTCGCGGACCTCGACGAGGCCATCGCCTGGTACGGCGACGTGTTCGGCCTGGTCAACACGCACGAGGAGGTCAACGAGGAGCAGGGCGTGCGGGAGGCGATGCTCGCCGCCCCCGGTGCGGACCCCGCCACCTCGACCCGGATCCAGCTGCTGGCCCCGCTGCGGCCGGACTCGACCATCGCGAAGTTCCTCGACCGCAACGGCCCCGGCCTGCAGCAGCTCGCCTACCGGGTGACGGACGTCGAGGCCGCGATGGAGGCGCTCAAGGCCAAGGGCCTGCGCCTGCTCTACCCCGAGCCCAAGCGCGGCACGGCGAACTCGCGGATCAACTTCGTGCACCCGAAGGACGCGGGCGGGGTGCTCGTCGAGCTCGTGGAGCCCGCCCGCGAGCACTAGCCGGACGGCCCGTGGCCCCTCCGATCAGGTGGTTTCCACCTGGTCGGAGGGGCTTCTTCGTCGATTCAGTCGGGCGGGCGGTGGTGGGCTGCGTCACGATCTCGCCCACCGGGACGAGCCGACAGCAGAATGCTGCGGGTACCATACTGAGCAGTAACCGTTCAGTATCCCGAGCAACGCCCACGACCGACGCCACCGGAGGCCCAGCCGTGCAGGAGATCCTCGACGCCATCCTCGCCGAGAAGTTCGACGCCGTCGGCGGGCTCGCGGTACCGGACCACTACCGGGCCATGACCGTCCACGAGGACGAGACCGGGATGTTCGACGGCATCGAGACCCGCGACAAGGACCCGCGCAAGAGCCTGCACCTGGACACCGTGCCCACGCCGGAGCTCGGCCCGGGCGAGGCGCTCGTGGCGGTGATGGCCAGCGCCATCAACTACAACACCGTGTGGACCTCGATCTTCGAGCCGCTGTCCACCTTCGGCTTCCTCAAGCGCTACGGGCGCGAGTCGGAGCTGGCCAAGCGGCACGACCTGCCGTACCACATCGTGGGGTCCGACCTGGCGGGCGTCGTGGTGCGCACGGGGCCGGGGGTCAACGCCTGGAAGCCCGGCGACCAGGTCGTCGCACACTGCCTGTCGGTCGAGCTGGAGAGCCCGGACGGGCACGCGGACACGATGATGGACCCGCAGCAGCGCATCTGGGGCTTCGAGACCAACTTCGGCGGCCTGGCCGAGATGGCGCTGGTCAAGTCCAACCAGCTCATGCCCAAGCCCGGGCACCTGACCTGGGAGGAGGCCGCCTCCCCCGGGCTGGTCAACTCCACCGCCTACCGGCAGCTGGTCTCGCGCAACGGCGCCGACATGAAGCAGGGCGACACCGTGCTGATCTGGGGCGCGAGCGGCGGGCTCGGCTCGTACGCCACCCAGTTCGCGCTCAACGGCGGCGCCACGCCCGTCTGCGTCGTCTCCTCGCCGGAGAAGGCCGAGATCTGCCGGGCCATGGGCGCCGAGCACGTGATCGACCGCAACGCGGAGGGCTACAGGTTCTGGAAGGACCCGCAGACCCAGGACCCCAAGGAGTGGAAGCGCTTCGGGGCCAAGGTCCGCGAGCTCACCGGCGGGGACGACCCGGACATCGTGTTCGAGCACCCGGGCCGCGAGACCTTCGGCGCCTCGGTCTACGTGGCGCGCAAGGGCGGCACGATCGTGACCTGCGCGTCGACGTCGGGGTACATGCACGAGTACGACAACCGGTACCTGTGGATGAACCTCAAGCGGATCGTGGGCTCGCACTTCGCGAACTACCGCGAGGCGTGGGAGGCCAACAAGCTGATCGACAAGGGCCTCGTGCACCCCACGCTGTCGAAGGTCTACCCGCTCGCGGACACCGGCCAGGCCGCCTACGACGTCCACCAGAACGCCCACCAGGGCAAGGTCGGCGTGCTCGCCCTCTCCCCCGAGGAGGGGCTCGGCGTGACGAACCCGGAGAAGCGGGCGAAGCACCTCGAGGCGATCAACCGGTTCCGGGGCGTCTGACAGGAGCCTGCGGAACGCAGCGTCCGTTCTGCGCGGACCTGTCCGCCCTGACGGGTGACGGCGCTGACGGAGCACCGCGTGTGACGCTCCGCGAGTGCCGTCGCCCGGTACGGTGACGAGCATGGTCGGTGAACCGGAGAACCTCCCGCACGACGCCGGTTTCCAGCCCTCGGCCGGGTTCCGGGTGGTCCGCAAGGGCTACGACCCCGAGCAGGTCAACGGGCACCTGCGGCGGATCGACGCGGACGTCCGACTGCTGGCCGCGGACCGGGACGCCGCCGTGGACCAGGTGTCTCGGCTCAGCCGCGAGCTGGACCACACCCGTGGGCAGGTCGAGTCGATGCGCCAGCAGGTCCGCAGGCTCGCGGGCCCGCCGGACAGCGTGCAGGGCATGAGCGAGCGCATGCGCTCGATGATGCGGCTCGCCGAGGACGAGGTGCACGAGACCCGCGCGACCGCCGAGGCGGAGATCGCCGCGGCCCGCGAGGAGGCGGACCGCGAGATCGCGGACCTGCGCGCCCGCGCCGAGCAGGAGCGAGACGAGCTGCTCACCCGCGCCCGGGCGCGGGCCGCTCGGATGACCGCCGAGGCCAAGGCCCTGCAGGCGCAGGCCGCCCAGGACAAGCTCGCCGCCGAGGAGGAGATCGCCACCCGGCGCACCGAGTCGGACGCCGCGCTCGCCGCCGCGGCCACCGCGGCCGCCGCCGAGCGGGATCGGCTGCGGTCCGAGTCGGAGGCTCGGCGGCTCGAGGTCGAGCAGGACTTCCGCCTCGCCATGGACCAGCGCCGCTCGGACGCCCTCGGCGCCCTCCTGGCCGAGAAGGCCGAGATCGAGCGGGAGACCGCGGGCCTGCGCGCCGACGCGGACGCCTACGCCCGCGACCGCCGCGCCACCGCGGACGCCGCGGCGAACACCACGGTCCTCTCGGCCGAGCGACAGGCCGCCCGGCTGGTCGAGGCCGCCGAGGCCCGGGTCGCCGAGCTCACGACCCTCCGCGCCCGCCTCGCCGACCAGCTCCGGTCCGCGGGCTCCGCCCTCGCCGCCGACCTGGACGCCCTGGCCCCCCTCCCCGCCGAGTCCGACACCACCGACCGCGAGTCCGACACCACCGACCGCGAGTCCGACACCCGGGCACCCGAGTCCGAGACCCGGGCACCCGAGTCCGACGCCGCCGCCGAGCCGGAGCCCGCGTCCAGCGCGGTCCCGGCCCAGCCCACCCCGCGCCGCCCCCGCCCGAGCCCGGAGCGACAGGCGGCCGCCCGCGCCCGCGTCTGACCCACTCCACGATCGTTCCGAGCGGGACGGGAGCGCACCCGACACCGCGCTCCTGTCACTCCCACCGACCATGATCGGTCCGAGCGGGACCGGAACGCAGCGCCCTCACCGTCGCGTGCTGATCGCGAGTGCGGGCTCAGCGGGGGCGGCGGATCCCCGGGCGGCGACGGCCGCGCGCGTTCCAGCACGGCAGGTGCCAGTGCCTGCGTTCCTCGACGCTGCCGTACTCCCCCGCGGGCCACGTCACCACGTGCCCCACACCCGCCGGGATGGTCTGGTCGCAGCCGGGGCAGCGGTAGTCCTTCACCGACGAGCCGCCGGGGACGTGCCGGACGGCCCACTCACCGTCCGGCCCGTCCTCCGACCGCGTGACGATCCCGGAGGACAGGGGCGCGGACACGGGACGACCCCGCCCTCTCTCCGAGGGACGGGGTCGTCGACCGCGAGCCATGCGTCGAGGTTACCGAGCGCTCCGTGAGGAGGTGTCGGTGCCGGAATCGGGGGATCCAGCAGCCGAGTCCGGTGCCGGGCTCCTCTTCACCGAGCGCCCGTGTAGTCCCGGAAGCCCTGCCCCGTCTTGCGTCCGAGCCGACCCGCCGTGACCAGGTGCTCGAGCAGCGGGGCCGGGGAGAAGCCGGACTCGCGGAACTCGGCGTAGAGCGAGCGCTCGATCGCGAGCGACACGTCCAGCCCCACGACGTCCAACAGCTCGAACGGCCCCATCGGCAGCGCACAGCCGGTCTTCATGGCCGCGTCGATGTCGTCCGCCGTGGCGTAGTGCGCTTCCAGCATCTTCACCGCGTCGTTCAGGTACGGGAACAGCAGCGCGTTGACGATGAAGCCCGCCCGGTCGCTGCAGGACACCGCGACCTTGCCCAGCTTCCGGCAGACCGCCAGGGCGGTCGCCGACACGTCCGGCGTGGTGCCGATCGTGCGGACCACCTCGACCAGCTTCATCACCGCGGCCGGGTTGAAGAAGTGCAGCCCGATGACGTCCCCGGGCCTGCTCGTGGCCGCCGCGCACTCGATCACGGGCAGCGAGGACGTGGTGGTGGCCAGCACCGCCCCCGGCTTGCAGATCTCGTCCAGCGCGCCGAACACGGCCCGCTTGACCTCCAGCTCCTCGGCGACCGCCTCGACGACGAGGTCGACGTCCGCGAAGTGCTCCAGCGAGGTCGTCGGGGTGATCCGGCCGAGCGTGGCGTCCCGGTCCTCCTCGGACAGCTTCCCGCGCACCACCGCCTTGTCGAGCGACTTGCGGATCCCCGCGACCGCGGCCTCGACCTTCGACTCGCTGCGCCCACGGACCACGACGTCGTACCCCGCCTGCGCGAAGACCTGCACGATCCCACCGGCCATGGTCCCGGTACCGACGACCCCGACCCGCTGGACCTCCCGCGGGGTCACCCCCTCCGTGATCGCCGACGACGGCGTCTCCGCGTCCGCGACGACCTTGCTGCTGTGCGGCTTCTCGTAGGTGTAGAAGCCGCGGCCGCTCTTCCGGCCCAGCAGCCCGGCGGTGATCATCTGCTTGAATACCGGCGCCGGGGCGTGCATCAGGTTGCGCGACTGCGCGTACATCGTCTCGAGGATCTCGTACGCGGTGTCCAGCCCGATCAGGTCGAGCAGCGACAGCGGGCCCATCGGGTAGCCGCAGCCGTAGCGCATCGCGGCGTCGAGGTCCTCGCGGCTGGCGTAGCGCGACTCGTACATCTTCGCCGCGTGGTTGAGGTAGCCGAACAGCAGCGCGTTCGCGATGAACCCGGCACGGTCGCCGATCACGACCGGCACCTTGTCCAGCGTGGCGGCGAAGGCCTTCAGGTCCTCGACGACGTCCGCCTCGGTGACCACCGTCCGCACCAGCTCGACCAGCTTCTGCACCGGCGCCGGGTTGAAGAAGTGCATCCCGACGACCTTGCCCGGCCGCGCGGTCCGCACCGACAGCTCGGTCACCGACAACGACGAGGTGTTGGACGCCAGGATCGTGTCCGGGCCGACGTGCTTGTCCACCTCGGCGAACACGCTCGCCTTGAGCGCCAGCGACTCCGGCACGGCCTCGACCACGAGGTCGCAGGGCGCCAGATCGGCCAGGTCGGTCGTGGTGGAGATCCGACCGAGCAGCTCCGCGGCCTGCTCCTCCGTCATCTTGCCGCGCTCGATCGCCCGCCGGGTGGAGGTCTCCAGGTGCGCCTTGCCGCGCTCGACGGCCTCGGTGGTCACCTCGGCGGCGATCACGTCCAGCCCGCTGCGCGCGAACACCTCCACGATGCCCGCACCCATGGTGCCCAGGCCGACGACGCCGACCGTCCGAAACTCGCGTGCCACGCGATGACCTCCCGCTGCCTCGAGGGACTACTGGGGGTGAGTGTCTCAGACGCCGGTGCTTGGTAACCCACGCATGAGGCCGGGAACACCCCTCCGGTCGGAGGGTCTACCGCCCGTGACGTGCCTTGACGAGGCCGATCATCGTCTGCATGTGCTTGGCGGTGCGGCGGAAGCTGGTCACCGGGACGGGCAGGGTGAACCGCTGTCGTGCGACCGCCTGCGGCCGGGTGAACTCGCGCAGCCCGTCCTCGCCGTGGATCCGGCCGAAGCCCGAGTCGCCGACGCCGCCGAAGGGCAACGACGGGATCCCCGCGAAGGAGATCACGCCGTTGACGCTGACCATGCCGCAGCGCAGCGACTCCGCGAGCGACTCACCGTCCGAGGACGACCCGGTGAACACGGATGCCCCCAGCCCGTACCCGGTCGCGTTGGCCCTGCGGACCGCCTCGGCCGCGTCCGGCACCCGGTTCACGACGATCAGCGGGCCGAACGTCTCCTCGGTCACGGCCGAGGAGTCCTCGGGGACGTCGACGATCACCACCGGCTCGACCGTCGTCCCGCGGATGGAGTCCTCGCCCCCGACGACCGCGTGCCCCCCTCGGGCCAGCGCGTCCGCGACGTGTCTGCGCACGACGTCGGACTGCGACGCCATCGTCATCGGCCCGAAGTCGGTGCCCGCTTTCAGCCCGCGCGCCTTCGCGACCACCTGCGCGATGAACTCCTCGGCCACGGACTCGACGACGTACACGCGTTCGACGCCCACACACGTCTGGCCCGCATTGGCCATCCCGCCCCAGACGGCCGCGTCGGCGGCGGCCTCGAGGTCGGCCGACGCGTCGACGATCAGCGCGTCCTTGCCGCCGCACTCGATCAGCACCGGGGTCAGGGTCTCCGCGCACGCGGCCATCACCCGCTTCCCCGTGGCCGTCGAGCCGGTGAACGCGATCTTCCCGACGCCGGCGCGGCACAGCGCCGCCCCCGTCTCGCCGAACCCGGTGACGACCTCGACCAGGTCCCGCTCCGGCACGGCGTCTCGCAGGGTCGAGGCGAGGAGCGCGCCGACGCCGGGGGTCAGCTCGCTCGGCTTGAACACCACCGCATTGCCCGCGGCCAGGGCGTAGGCGATGGACCCCATCGGCGTGAACACCGGGTAGTTCCAGGGCCCGATCACCCCGACGACGCCGAGCGGCGCGTAGCGCAGCGTGGCCGACTGGTTGGCCCCGAGCATCCCCGCGGGGACCGTGCGCCCGCCGAGGGTCTTCGCGGCGTGCTTGGCCGCCCAGTCGACGTGGTCGATCGCGAGGACCAGCTCGAGCCGGGCGTCGTCGAGCGGCTTGCCGGTCTCGGCGGTGATGAGGCGGGCGACCTCGTCCAGCCTGCCGACCAGCACCTTCTTCCAGTCCAGCAGCCGGGTCCGGCGACCGGCGAACCCGAGCCCGCGCCACCACCGCGCCGCCGCCTCCGCCCGCCCGACGGCCGCCCGCACGTCCGCCTCGGAGTGCACGGGATGGGAGCCGACCACCTCGCCGCTGCGCGGGTCGAGGGAGTCGAAGGTCTGCGCGCCGACTGCACTGACGACGGGGGTGCTGGTCATCCTCCGACCCTAGGCCGGGCGACCCGGCCCGCGGGTGCCGCCGCCGACCCTCCCGGACCCGCGGCCCGATCTGCGTGGTACTACCGCTGTGACCGGTGGGCGCGGGCGGGAGGATCAGCCCATGCGGACGGGATGGAACGTGGCACTCCAGGTGGCGGCGGTGGTCGTCGCGCTCGCGCTGCGGTTCCTCGCGCCCGGCTGGATGCTCGTGATCCTGGTGTTCAGCGTGGTCGGGCCGGTGCTGCTGCTCGTGCCGCCGGTGCTGTCGCTGGTGGTGCTGCGGTGGCGCGCCCTGCCGCGGTCGGTGGCCGCCCCGTTCGTCACCGCCGCGACGTCCCTGCTGCTCGTCGGCCTGCTCCTGCCGGACGTCGCGGACGACCCGCCCGGCGGCACCCCCGTCCTGGAGCTGTTCGGCGTCCGGGCCGCGCCCGACTGGGCCTGGACCGCGGGGATGGTCCTGATCGCCGCGTACCTGGCGTCCGTGCTGTGGCTCGGGATCGCCGTCGGAGTCGCGGCCCGCTCCCGACCACACGGGTCCCCCGGCGCGCCGCACGGACCCCTCCTCCGTACGGAACCGCCCGAGGGACCCGCGGGAGAAAAACTATAACGGGTTCCAGGTACACATCCGGCACCGTTGCTAGCCTGCCGCCGTGAAACGGGCGGAACGCAACGCGGAGACCCGCGAGGCGATCCTCGGCGCCGCCGAGGCGCTGTTCACCGCCGAGGGCTGGCAGGGCACCCGGATCACCGAGGTCGCCGCCCGGGCCGGGGTGGCCACGGCCACCTGCTACAACCACTTCGGCAGCAAGCACGCCCTGATCGGGCACCTGTTCGCGCCGCGGATCGAGGCCGCCCGCGCCCGGGTCGAGGCGCTGGCAGGCACCGAGGCGGAGCCCTACGTGGTCCTGCGGGCCGCGCTCGGCGAGGTCGTCACCCTGCTGCTCGCCGACCGCCGGATGACGTTCGCGCTGTTCGCCGCCGTGCAGGAGGACACGATCCGCAGCGAGGGCCCGCCGCGCGGCACGACAGACGTCCGGACCATCGCCAACCTGCCGGTGATCCTCGACGCGGGCCTGACCCACGCCGCCCACGCCCTCGACGCCCGCATCGACGTCCCGCGGACCGCCCGATACCACACGAACGGCCTGTTCATCCAGGTCCTGACCCGCCCCGACGCCCCCGCCGACGACCTCCTCGCCTTCGTCGCGGCGGAGGTCGAGGCGACGCTCGCTCAGAACAGCCGCAGGTCCTTGGAGTCCATGCCGCGCAGCGCGTCGTAGTCCACGGTCAGGCAGCGGATGCCGCGGTCCTCGGCCAGCGTGCGCGCCTGCGGCTTGATCTGCTGCGCCGCGAACACCCCCGCCACCCGCCCGAGCAGCGGGTCGCGGTTCATCAGCTCCAGGTACCGGGTCAGCTGCTCGACGCCGTCGATCTCCCCGCGCCGCTTGATCTCGACCGCGACGTGGGCGCCCGCGCCGTCCCGGCACAGCAGGTCGACGGGGCCGATCGCCGTCATGTACTCGCGGCGGACCAGGGTGTAGCCCTCGCCGAAGGTCTCCGGGTGGGCGGCGAGCAGCTCCTGCAGGTGCGCCTCGACGCCGTCCTTGACCAGGCCGGGGTCCACACCGAGCTCGTGCGACGAGTCGTGCAGGACCTCCTCGATGGTGATCACCAGCGACTCGTCCGCCTTGTTCCGGACGGTCCACACCCCGGGTTCCTCGGTGAGCCAGCAGGGCGGGCTCATCCAGTTCAGCGGCTTGTAGGCGCGGTCGTCGGCGTGGATGCTGACCGAGCCGTCCGCCTTGACCAGCAGCAGCCGCGGGGCCATCGGCAGATGGGCGGTCAACCGGCCGACGTAGTCCACCTGGCAGCGGGCGATGACGAGGCGCACCCGGCGCACCCTACCGATGCCGTGCGGCGACCCACGCGGCGATCTGGCTGCGCCCGGAGAACCCCAGCTTGGCCAGGATGTGTTGGACGTGGGTCTCGACGGTCCGTTCGGAGATGTGCGCCGTCGCGGCGATCTGCCGGTTCGTCAGGCCCCGGCCGACCCACTCCGCGATCTCGGCCTCCCGAGCGCTCAGCGGGCCGTCGCCCGCGGCTTCGAGCCGGGCGGCGAGCGGCCGCATCCCGAGCTCGCGGGCGGTGCGCAGCGCGGCCGCGGCCAGCTCGCCCGCCTCCGTGCGGTCGCCGGTCCGCTGCAGGATCGCGGCGAGCCGGGCGCGGCCCAGGGCCGCGAACGGGCGCAGGCCCGCGGCGTCGTCGAGCGCGATCGCCGTGCGCAGGTGCCGGACGGCGGCCTCGGTCCGCCCCGCGGCTCGCGCCGCCATACCGGCGTACTGGTGGACCGACCCGGACACGGTCAGCGCACCGGCGCCACCCGCCTGGAACAGGTCGACATGGCGGCGGAGCCACCGCAGCCCGGCCTCGCCCGTCGCGCGGTCCCCCAGGTCGGCCGCCGCGACCGCCCGCCTGCACTCGACGACCAGCACGATGTACCGCGGGATGCTCGGCGACCCGACCGGCGGAAGCAGCCGGTAGACCCGCTCCGCCTCCGCGCGACGCCCCCTCTCCGCGTACCAGTGCGTCAGCTCGGCGCGCAGGATCGCGACGTTGGGGGTCGAGTCGTCCCGGGCCGGCTCGGGGATCCACTCCTCCTCCGGACAGGGATCGCCGGTCAGACCCGAGATCACGAGCCGCAGCGCGGAGGTCGACACCGACAGCCCCGACGGGCCCGCCTCGAGCTCACCCGCCTCCTCGTTCAGGGCGCTGGCCTCGGCGAAGTGGCCGCGGCCGAACGCCAGCGCGGCCCGACAGCGCAGCAGGTGCACCCGGGCAAGCGGTCGGCGCAGCCGTGCGACCAGCGGTTCCAGCAGCTCGATCTCGTGCTCGGCCGCGGCGAGGTCGCCCGCCTGCGCCAGGGCGTCGAACCGCCAGACCCGGCCCCAGAGGGCGTCCTCGGGATCGGCGGTGCGCTCTCCGATCCCGACGAGCCGGGTGCCCAGCTCGAGACGTTCGGCGTTGCCCTCCGGACCCGAGCGCGCGAGCTGGCGGGCGCGCAGCGCCGCCACCAGGGACGGCGGGTCGTCCAGCCGCTCGGCCATGGCGAGCGCGGCCGCGCTGACCGCCTCGACCACGCTCGGGTCGCGGCCCGACGACGCCGCCAGCGCCCGCTGCGCCAGCAGCCGCGAGCGCAGCGGACCGTCGACGGTGGGCAGCACCGCGAGCGCCTCGTCCGTCCACGCGCGACTGCGCTCGATCCACTCCGGGTCGGACACCGCGGGCAACACCAGCGCGGCCCGGCCCACCGCCTCGGGAACGCCCAGCCGCCGGGCCAGGTCCACGGCCTGCGTGGCGCGGTCCGCCGCGTCCGCGACCGAGTGCGACCAGGCCAGCACCTCGGCGGTGCGCAGCAGCAGGTCCAGCCGCTCCGAGGGATCACCGACGTGCTCGTCGAGCACCCGCCCGAAGATCCGTGCGGCCTCCTCGTAGGCGAGCCGCCGAAGCGCCAGCTCCCCCGCCGCCCGCGCCCAGCCGAGCGCGGCCTCCCGGTCCCCGAGCGGCAACGCGGCCAGGGCGTGCCGCGCGAGCTCCGGCAGGACGTCCGGGTCGTCCGCCCGCGCGGCCAACACGTCCGCCACCGCCAGGTGGATCGCCTGCCGCGTCGGCAGATCGGCGAGCAGTGCCTCCCGGACCAGATCGTGGGTGAACCGCACCCGACCACCGACCCGCTCCACCACCCCGTCGACGACGGCGGGATACAGCACGGCGACCGGATCCGCGGCTCCCAACGCACCGAGCAGGGTCAGCTCGCACTCGCGCCCCACCACCGCGACCCGCTCCAGCTGCGCACGACACCCCGCGGGCAAGCGGGCGACCCGCCGCGCGACGACGTCGCGGACGGTCCCGGGCAGCCGACTCCCCCCGGCCTCGACCAGCGCCTGGACGAAGAACGGGTTCCCGCCGGTCCGCGCCCACAGCCATCCGTCCCCACCCGCGGGAGCGCCCCACCCCGACCCCCTCGAGTCCGACACCACGCCACGCGAACCCGACCCCGCCGACCCCGAGTTCGACGCCGCGCCCGCCGCGCCGCGCCGGGCCGCGCGGTGCGCCTCGGCGAGGCCGGCGACCTCGTGGGGGCTCAGGCCCGCCAGGTCCATCCGCGTCCCCGGCACGGCGGTCAGCGACGACCGCAGCTCGGCGGGCCGGTAGGTACCCACGAGGACCAACCGGGCGTCGGGCTCGTGGGCCACGTGCGCGAGCAGCGCGACGGAGGCGGGGTCGGCCCAGTGCAGGTCGTCGAGCACCACGACCAGCCCCGCAGGCCGCGCGGCGTCGACGAGGAACCCGGCGGCGGCGTCGAACAGGGCGAAGCGCTCGGCGGGTCCGGTCGCGGCGGGTGGGGTGGCCGCGTCGAGCGGAGCCAGCGCGGCCGGGACCGCCCCGTCGAGCGCGCGCCAGGCACGCAGCACCCGTCGCCACGGCCAGTACGCGGGGGCACCCTCGTCCTCGCTGCACCCGCCCCAGAGCACCGGCACCGCCCGGGCCCCGGCGAGCCTGCCCAGTTCCGCGGTCAGCCGGGTCTTGCCGATGCCCGGCTCCCCGCCGACCAGCACCGTCGCGGGGTCACCGGCCAGGGCGGCCTCCAGCCGGGCGGTGAGCTCGGCGAGCTCCGCCTCCCTGCCGACGAACCGCGGCTGCACCGCGTATCGGTACCACGGATCCGTGGTTTCCACGATGGCCTGCGCGGCGAGTGGCCGTAGACCGGGACCATGAACCGGACAGCCTTCCGCGCCGACCGCCTCTTCGACGGCATGACCTGCGTCGATCACCCGACCCTGCTCGTCGAGGACGGCCGGGTGACCGCCGTCGGCGACGACGTCCCACCCGACATCGAGCTGGTGGAGCTGGCCGGCGCCACCCTGCTGCCCGGCCTCGTCGACACGCACGTCCACCTCGCGTTCGACGCGAGTACCGACGTGGTCGGCGCCCTGGCCGCCCGCGACGCCGAGGCCGAGCTCGCCGCGATGGCCGAGGCCGCCCGGGCCCAGCTCGCCGCCGGCGTGACGACGGTCCGGGACCTCGGCGACCGCGCCTACGCGTCGCTGCGGCTCGACACCGACCTGACCGTGGTGTCCGCGGGCCCGCCGATCACCAGCGTGGGCGGACACTGCCACTACCTCGGCGGCGAGACCGTCGACGTGCGCGCCGCGGTCCGCGAGCGCGCCGCCCGAGGCTGCGGCGTGGTCAAGGTGATGGCCAGCGGCGGCGGGCTCACCCCGGGCACCGACGTGCTCGCCCGCCAGTTCGACGACGACGACCTGCGCGCGGTCGTCGACGAGGCCCACCGACACGGCCTGCCCGTGACCGCGCACGCGCACGCGGTGGAGGCGGTCGCCCAGGCCGTGCGGGCCGGGGTGGACGGGATCGAGCACGCGAGCTGCTTCACCGCGGAGGGCGTCGACCTCCCCGAGGAGCTGCTCGCCGAGATCGTGCGGCGGCGGATCGCGATCGGGGCGACAGTGGGGGTGGTCCCGATCGCAGGCCTGGTACCGCCGCCGCACGTGCTGCGCCGCCTACCCGCGATCCAGGCGAACCTCGCCCGGATGGTGGCCGCCGGGGCGGTCGTGGTGGCGGGCACGGACGCGGGGATCGCGCCGCTCAAGCCGCACGGCGTGCTGCCCCGCGGACTCGCCGACCTGGTCGCGGCGGGGATGACCCCGCTGGAGGCGCTCCGTGCGGGTACGGCGACCGCCGCCGCCGTCGTCGGGCTCGGGGAGCGGAAGGGCAGGCTCGCACCGGGGTACGACGCCGACGTGCTCGCCGTCGCGGGCGACCCGACCACCGATCCCGGGGCCCTGCTGGCCCCGGTCGCCGTCGTGGTGGGCGGTCGCGTCCTGGAGACGGTCCGATGAGGCCCGCGCCGACCGCACCCTCCACGCCGACCGCGCCCTCCACGCCGCCCCGGGTCGCGACGCCCCCGCCCACGGCCCCGCCTGCGGCCGCCCGGGCCGCGTCGGCGGTTCCGCGGCGCGCTCTGCGGTGGCTGGGGCGGGCCCTGTGGGACGCCGCGTGCTCACAACCCGCCTGGTACTGGTGCTACGGCGGGTTCGTGGTGCCGCCGTTCCTCTCCCACAGCGCCTTCCCGTGCTCGGCCAGCCTGGACCGCAGCTCCGGGTCGAGCGCCTCGACCTCCCCGCCCAGCGACACCAGCTGACCGGCCGCGACCTCGAGCGACTCGACGTCCAGGGTCAGCTCGCGCCACCCGTCGGCGTCCGGCTCGCATGCACCGGCGAGAGCCGCGGCGGCCGCCTCGACGTCCGTGACCCGTGTGAGTGCCCGCAGCCCGCGCTCGGACAGCCGGATCCGCACCCGGGTGCGCAGCATCGTCGCAGCGAAGTCCGCGGCCGACTCCGCCCACCAGGCGGGCAGGTCGAAGTCGGGGCGGTCGAACCGGTCGTCGAGCAGGGTGGCCTCGGCGATCCTGGCGGCGCGGTAGGTGCGGACGTCCGTGCCGACCCGGGCAACGAGGTACCAGACCCCCGCCTTGAGGACGAGCCCGAACGGCTCGACCTCCCGGCGCACCGCGCGCGGTCCGTACACGATGGACACGCGGCGCTGCTCCCACAGCGCCTCCGCGAGCGTCCCCAGGTGCTCCACCTCGGCGGGGGTGTGGAACCAACCCGGCGCGTCGAGATGCACCCGCTCGCTGACGATCCGGGCGTGCGCGCGCAGCCCCTCCGGCAGCGTCGCGAGGATCTTGGCCTGGGCTCCCGCGAGCGCGGTGCCCATGCCGAGCTCGGCGAGCAGCTGCGGGGCTCCCATCGCGAACATCGCGGCGGCCTCGTCGCCGGTGAGCCCGTCCAGCCGGGTCCGCCAGCCCTCCACGAGCCGGATCCCGCCGCCCGGCCCGGGCTCGGTCCAGATCGGCACGCCCACCTCGGTCAGCGAGGCGATGTCCCGGTAGATCGTCCGCTCGGACACCTCCAGCTCGACGGCCAGCTCGGCCGCCGTGGCCGAGCGGCGACGCTGCAGCACGAAGAGCAGGGCCATCAACCGGGACGCGCGCACGGCCCGATCGTCCCAGCCGGCAGGCTGCCCGTGTGGACACCCTCTCGACACGCCAGGTCTACGCGAACGACTGGATGACCGTCCGGGAGGACGCGATCCGCCGCGCGGACGGCACGGACGGGGTCTACGGCGTCGTCGACAAGCCCACGTACGCCCTGGTCATCCCGCGCGACGGAGACCGCCTGCACCTCGTGGAGCAGTTCCGCTACCCGATCGGCATGCGGCGCTGGGAGTTCCCCGCGGGCACCGCGCCGGACCGCGCCGACCAGGACCCCGCCGAGCTCGCGGTGCGGGAGCTGGTCGAGGAGACGGGGCTACGAGCCGGGCGGATGGAGCGGATCGGGCTGCTGGACGTGGCGCCCGGGATGTCCAGCCAGCGCGGTCACGTGTACCTCGCGACCGAGCTGACCGAGGGTGAACCGCAGCGGGAGCACAGCGAGCAGGACATGCGGCAGGGCTGGTTCACCACGGCGGAGTTCGAGCGCATGATCGCCGAAGGCGAGATCACGGACGCCCAGTCCATCGCGGCCTACCAGCTCCTCCTGCTGCACGACCGCCGCTGACGCTCGGGGACCCCGAGCACCACGCAGCAACGCTCGGGGTCCCCGAGCGTCGGGCGTCAGGACAGGTGCACCGGCAGCGCGGTGAGGCGGCGGGCACCGGGCAGCGGTTGCCAGGTCAGCTCCTCCTTCGGCACGGCCAGGCGCAGGTCCGGGAACCGGGTGAACAACGCCCGCAGCGCCACCTCCCCCTCCTGCCGCGCCAGCGCCGCACCCAGGCAGTAGTGGGCCCCGTGCCCGAACCCGAGGTGTCCTTCCCCCCGCTCCGGCGCGCGCGTCACGTCGAACCGCTCGGGATCGGTGAACTCC
This sequence comes from Pseudonocardia xishanensis, assembly GCF_039541715.1. Taxonomy (NCBI): domain Bacteria; kingdom Bacillati; phylum Actinomycetota; class Actinomycetes; order Pseudonocardiales; family Pseudonocardiaceae; genus Pseudonocardia; species Pseudonocardia xishanensis. The sequence goes on along the minus strand of NZ_BAABGT010000016.1, from coordinate 53,393 downwards.
CGCGGATCACCGTTGGCGGACAACAGGATCGGCTGGACCGTCGCGCCCGCGGGGATCTCCACGCCACCGACCTCGACCGCCTCGGTCGTGTACCGCACCCGCGGCTGGTTGACCGGTCCGTGGAGTCGCATCAGCTCGTGCACCGCGGTCGGCCACAACGACGGGTCGGCCTGCAGCCGGGCGAGCTGGTCCGGGTGGGTGAGGAGCGCCGCGGTGCTGTTGGCGATCAGGTGCGCGGTCGTCTCGTGGCCGGCGAACACCAGCGACAACACCATCGTGACCAGCTCGAAGTCGGACAGCCGGTCGCCGTGCCCATGGTCGACTCCGCAGGCTGCGTCCGCGTCCCCCTCCTGCGCCCGGATCATCCCGGAGAGCAGGTCGTCGGTGGGCTCCACCCGGCGGCGGGCGATCAACCCCTCGATGTGGTCGACCGTCGCGCGCAGCGCGCCCGGGACCCGGGTCGGGTCCGCCGACACCAGCTCCCGCCCCCACACGTGCCAGTCCGCCCGGTCGGACTCCGGGATCCCGACGAGCTCGCAGATCACCGTGATCGGCAGCGGATAGGCGTAGGCCTCGACGAGATCGGCCTCCCCGGACAGCCCGTCGAGCAGGTCCGCCGCGATCCGCTCGACGCGCGGACGGAGATCGCCGACCCGGCGGACGGTGAACGCGCGCGAGACGAGCTTGCGCAGCCGGGCGTGGTCGGCCCCGTCCGCGTCGATGATGCTCGCGGTGAGGTAGGGGATCAGGTCCGGGGTCACCCCGATCGAGGCCATCAGCTCCGCGCGGGTGTCCCGGCCCGCGGGCGAGTGCGCGGCGTCGTTGACGAACCGGGGGTCGCCCAGCACCGCGCGGACGTCCGCGTACCGGGTGACCAGCCACAGCGGCGCCTCGTCGCCGCCGAAGCCGAACCGGCTGCGCAGCACCGGCGCCTGCTCACGGAGCCGTCCGAACGCGTTCCACGGATCGGCGAGCAGCGCGGGATCGGTGAGGGCGGGGGCGTCGATCACGGTCACGGCATCTCCCAGGTCGAGCGGACGGCATCACGCGGACAGCGCGTCGATGTAGGTCAGGAGTGAGCGGTGGAGCGCGGCGCTCGCGGCGGCCACCTCGGCCGTCGGGACGCCCGCGGGGTCCTCCAGGGCGGAGCGCAGGGCGTGTTCGAGCAGGTCCGCGCGGCCCGCGGGATCGGCGGGGCCGGGCACCGTCGGCATGCCGTCGATGAAGAAGAACCCCGTGGTGACGGCGCTGAACACGCGCATCTGCTCGTCGACCGTCAGGTCGGTGCGCAGCAGGCGCGCCTCGCGGAGCAGCCCGAACCACGCGCGCCCGACCTCGGTCCGCCGCTCGACGATCCCGCCCAACGCCGCCGCCGCCTCGTGCGCGAGCCTGCCCAGGATCTCGGGGTCGCCGAGGTAGAGGGGGCGGGTGACCGGGTCCTGCGCCAACTCGCGGTAGAGCGAGCCGACCGTGCGGGCGGGCAGCGCCTCGGCAGGGTCGGCCTCCATCCGGTCCGCCATCCCGCCGATCACGCCGCGGTGGCTGCGCATCAGCACGGCCAGGAACAGCGCCTCCTTGGTGCGGAAGTGCAGGTAGACGGTGCCCTTGCCCACGCCCGCCTGCTTCGCGACGTCCTCGATCGTGACCCGCTGATACCCCCACCGGACCAGGAGGTCGGCGGCCGCGTCGAGCAGCCGGGACTCTCTCGTGACCAGATGAGCGGTTTCGGTCATGAGGTCAGCGTATACCGTGGATCCATGGGTTACGCGCACCTCCTCGTCAAAGAGGACGGGGACACCGTCCGCATCACGATGAACCGGCCGGAGCGCCGCAACGCGCTCTCCGAGGAGCACCTCCGCGAGCTGCTGGCGGCGTTCGAGGACGCGGGCAGCAGCGATGCCACGGGGATCGTGCTCGGCGCGGAGGGCAAGGCGTTCTCCGCCGGACACGACTTCGCGGATGTCGCCGCCCGGGACCTCAAGGGCGTCCGCGAGCTGCTCACCCTCTGCACCGAGCTGATGCAGACCATCCAGGCCGTGCCGCAGGTCGTCATCGCGAAGGTGCAGGCCGTCGCGACGGCGGCAGGGTGCCAGCTCGTCGCCACCTGCGACCTGGCCGTGGCGGCCGACACGGCGACGTTCGCGCTGCCCGGCGGCAAGGGCGGCTGGTTCTGCCACACCCCCGCCGTCCCGGTCGCGCGGAACGTCGGCCGCAAGCGGCTGATGGAGCTCGCCCTGACCGGCGACCCGATCGACGCCGCCACCGCCGTCGACTGGGGCCTGGTCAACTACGCCGTGCCCGCCGCCGAGCTGGACGCCCGCACGGACGACCTGCTCGCCCGCGCCACCCGCGGGAGCCGGTTCGGCAAGGAGGTGGGCAAGCAGACCCTCTACGCGCAGCTGGACCGCCCCGAGGCGGACGCCTACGCCATCGCCGTCGAGGTCATGGCGTCGATGTCGCAGTCCGCGGGGGCGAAGGAGGGCATGGCGAGCTTCCTCGAGAAGAGGGCTCCCGTCTGGTCCGACTAGGGTGCCCGGCGATGGTGTCCCGCAGAGCGTTCCTGGCCGGTACCGCCGGGCTGGCGGCGCTCGCGGGCTGCGGGGCCGGGGGCACCACCTTCGAACGCATGCGGTCCTCCGGGGTGGCGCGCATCGGGATCGCCGGTGAGCGGCCCTACGGCTTCCTCGGCTCCGACGGCTCGGTCACCGGCGAGGCTCCCGCGGTCGCCCGCGCGGTCCTCGACGGCCTCGGGGTGGCGGACGTCGAGGCGGTCCAGGTCCCCTTCGCCGCCCTGCTCGACGGACTGCTGGCCCGCCAGTTCGACATCGTCGCCGCCGGCACCACGATCACCCCGAGCCGCTGCGCGCGCGTGGCCTTCTCGCGGCCGGACTTCCTCGCGCCCCTGGCCTTCCTCGTCCCCGCGGGCAACCCACGCGGCATCCGCACGTTCGAGGGCGTCCGCCGGGCGGGCCTCGTGGTCGGGGTGCTGGCCGGGTCGGCCGAGGCCGAGTACGCACAGGCCGCGGGCGTACCCGCGGACTCGGTCCGCCAGTACGACGGACAGAGCACCCTGTTCCGCGCAGTGGCGAACGGCGAGGTCCCGGTGGGTGCCCTGACCCGCATCTCCCTGCTGGACGAGCTGTCCCGCAACCCCGGGACGGCCCTGGAGGTCACCCCCGGCGTCGCCGCCGCGGTGAACGGCGACGGCGAGCGCGTCCACCCCGTGGGCGCGTTCGCCTTCCGCCCGGAGGACACCGACCTGCGCGCCGCGTTCGACGCGGGCCTGACCGACCTGCAGACCTCCGGCCGCTGGCTGGAGACCGTGCACCCCTTCGGGTTCACCGACGAGAACCTCCCGCCGCCCGGGCTGACGACCGACCGCGTCTGCCGTCAGTGACTCAGGATCGCGTGCAGGAAGGTCTGGGTGCGCTCGTGGTCCGGGGCGGTGAACAGCCGCTCCGGCGGGGCGTCCTCGATGACGCGGCCGCCGTCGAGCATCATCACGCGGTCCGAGAAGTCCCGGGCGAAGCCCATCTCGTGGGTCACGCAGAGGAACGTGATGTCCGTGGTCTCGCCGAGGTCCTTCAGCAGCGCCAGCACCCCCGCGACCAGCTCGGGGTCCAGGGCCGAGGTGACCTCGTCGAGCAGGAGGACGTCCGGGCGCATGGCCAGCGCCCTGGCGATCGCGACCCGCTGCTGCTGACCGCCGGAGAGCTGCGTGGGGTGGGCGTCGATCTTCTCCCCCAGCCCCACCAGCTCCAACAGGTCCGCGGCGCGCGCGTTCGCCTCGTCCTTCGACAGCCCGAGCACGCGGGTGGGTCCCTCGACGAGGTTGCCGCGCACGGTCATGTTCGGGAACAGGTTGAACTGCTGGAACACCATCCCGATCCGACGGCGCACCACGCTCAGCGCCTTCTCGTTCGGCGCGTGGCTCAGCGACTCGCCGCCGACGGTGATCGACCCGGCGGTCACCCTGTCCAGCGTCATGAGCAGCCGCAGGATCGTCGTCTTGCCGGAGCCGGACGGGCCGATCAGCGTGACGTGCTCACCGGGCGCCACGGTGAAGCTCAGGTCCCGGAGCACGACGTTCTCGCCGAACCGCTTCTCCACGCCGTCGAAGACGATGAGGGGGTCAGGTGCGGACACTGCGGCGCTCCAGTCGTCGGACGAGCAGCGAGGCGGGATAGGACAACAACAGGAACAGGATGCCGGCGATCGTGTACGGCTCCACGTAGCGGAAGGTCTGCGAGCCGATCTCCCGGCCCGCGTTGACCACCTCGACGACGCCGATCGCCAGCAGCAGCGGGACCTCCTTGAACATCGAGATCACGTAGTTGCCCAGCGCGGGCAGCACCCGCGGGATCGCCTGCGGCAGCACGACACCCGTCCACACCCGACGGCGCGGGAGGGACAGCGCCGTCGCGGCCTCCCACTGACCCCTCGGCACCGCGTCGATCCCGGCGCGGTAGACCTCGGAGGTGTAGGTCGCGTAGTGCACGCCCAACCCGACGACGCCGATCGCGAAGGCGGACAACGTGACCCCCAGCCGGGGCAGGGCGAAGAAGAGGAAGAACACCTGCACCAGCAGGGGCGTGGAGCGGACGATCTCGATGAAGGCCGCCAGGATCTGGTCCACCACCGGGATGTGGGCCCGGCGGAGCACGGCGAACACGAGACCGAGCAGGAGCGCCACGACGGAGCCCAGCACGGTGATCTCGATCGTCGTGACGAGGGCGAGCAGGAGGTCCGGCAGGATCGCGAGGGCGTAGTCCCAGTCCCAGAGCGGCATCTAGACCGCCTCCAGCACGTTCCGGCGGCCGGTCGGGCGCCGCCCCAACCGCCCCGCGGCCCACCGCTCCAGCAGCCGCATGACCAGCGTGATCACCGCGGCGAGCCCGAGGTAGATCAGGAACACCACGCCGAAGATCAGGAACGTGTCGTCGCCGAAGTTCGGGATGAGCACCTCCCTGGCCTGCCGGGTCACCTCGGGCACCGTGATCAGCGCGAGAATCGCTGTGGACTTGAGCAGCTGGATGAACAGGTTGTTCAGCGGCGGCAACATCTCCACCAGCGCCTGCGGCAGGATCACCCGGCGCATCCGCTGGGCGGGGCTCAGGCTGAGCGCGATCGCCCCCTCGTACTGCGCGCGCGGCACCGAGCGGATCGCGCCGCGCACGATCTCCGCGCCGTACGCGCCGTGGTTGAGCCCGAGCACCGCGATGCCCGCCACCAGCGGCACCAGCTGGTACCCGACGAGCACCGGCAGCACGAAGTAGATCCAGAACAGCTGGACCACCTCGGACGTGCCGCGGAAGCCCTCGACGTAGACCCGGGTGGTCCCGCGGACCCACCTCCGGGGCGAGAGCAGCAGCAACCCCGCCCCGAAGGAGAGCACGACCGTGAGCACGATCCCGCCGAGGGTGGCGACGAGGGTGTCGGGGAGGCCCTCGGCGAGGACCGAGAGGATCCGGGGCAGGTTCTCCAACTCAGGCCGCGCAGAGCTTCTCGGTCGTGACGTCCGCGGCCGGGAGGTTGTCGGCGTTGAACCCGAACGGCTGCGCGATCTGCAGCCACTGACCGCTCTGGTGGAGCTTCGTGAGCTCGGTGTTGAACGCCGTGACGAAGTCGGCGTCCGCCGGGCGGAACACGAAGGCCCCCGCGGAGACGGTCGGGGCGCCGTCGATCACCGGGAAGAAGCCTTTGGTCACCTCCACCCCCGAGCCGGGGTTCTTGGCGACGACGTCGTTGAGCGAGATGTTCGTCAGCGCCGCCGCGTCCACCCGGTTCGAGGTGACCGCCTGCAGCAGCGTGTTCTGCGCGTCGAAGACCTGGATCTGCGAGTCCGGTACACCGCTGGACTGCGCGTACCCCTGCTCGACGGCTCCGCTCAGCACGGCGAGGCGCAGGTTCTTGGCCACGATGTCGTCGAAGGTCGCGATCCCCTGTGGATTGCCCACGGGCACGAGGAACGCCGTCGGCGCGGTGTAGTCCGGGACCGAGAACGCCGCGGACTTGCAGCGCTCCGGGTTGATGAACATCCCCGCCGTGACCATGTCGAACTGGTTGGCGTTCAACGCCGGGATCAACGAGCCGAAGTCCACCGTGGTCGCCTGGAGGTCGGTGACGCCCAGGTTCCTCAGCACCGCGCGACCGACCTCGACGGACTCCCCGGTGACCTTTCCGGACGCGTCGGTGAACCCGTACGGGGCCTCGTTGGCGATCCCGACCTTGATCGTGCCCGCCGCCTTGACCCGGTCGAGGGTGCTCTGGGCGGTCCCCCCGCTCTGCGGCACCTGGGTGCACGCGGCGAGCAGTGCGGGCCCCCCGATGGCGACCGCGCCCGCGACGGCGGAGCGGCGGAAGAACTCGCGGCGGGTCCAGGACGATCCGGACATGACAGGCCCCCTCTTCACGGCGTCGGTGCCGATCGGAGCCGAACTCCGCACTGCGGTAGTGCGCGCCGGTGACCGGCAACGTCGATCGAACGTAGGGGGTGCGTCCGAGGGGGTGAAGCCCACGTGCGCACTGCGTTACACAAGCGCAACCGATGGGCACGCTGTGCACACGCTGCCGCGATCCCGGCCCCGGAGGGTGATCGCCCTGCGGCGCGGCGGCCTCGCATGGGGAAGGATCGGGGCATGGCACTGCTGCGCATCGCGGGGATCCCCGTCCCCGGCCCGTCCGACATGCTCGACGGGGCGCGGGCCGTCGCGGAGTGGACCGGGGAGGCGGTCGGCGTCGCCGCGGGCCTGCCGGAGCGCGCGGTGGTCCTGCTGGACGACGTCGGCGGCCTCGTCGGGCGCATCGGCGGCATCGCGGAGCGGGTCGAGTCCCTGCTCACGCAGGTCGAGGGTGTGGCGTCGCGCGCAGACTCCCTGATCGGCCGCGTGGACCGCACCGCGAACGAGGCACAGTCCCTGATCGCGCGGGTGGGGGTCACGGCGGGCCGGGCGGACGAGCTGATCTCCCGCGTCGACGAGACCGCGGGCCGGGCGGACACCCTGATCGGCCGCGTCGGGGGCACGGCCGAGCAGGCGACCGAGCTCATCGCGCGCGTCAGCGAGACGGCGGGCGAGGCGACCGAGCTGATCACCCGCGTCGGCGCCACCGCGGGCGAGGCGACCGAGCTGATCACCCGCGTCGGCGGGACCGCGGGGGCGGCGGAGGACCTGGTCGCCCGCGTGAGCGGGGTGGCCGGGGACGCCGAGCGGATCGTGCAGTCCGCCGGTGCGGTCGCCGCGGAGGCGCGCACGGTCGTGTCCGGCGCGAACGCCGTCGCGGACGACGCGGCCGGGGTCGTCTCCCGCGCGGGCGCCGTCGCGGGCCGGGCGGACGACCTGGTGAACGACGCCTCCGGCCTCAGCGCCCAGGCCGGCGAGATGCTCGCGACCTACAAACCGATCAGTGACCGGGCCGCCCCGCTCGCCGCGAAGTTCGTCGAGGAGTTCTCCGAGGACGAGCTGCGCGCGGCGATCCGGATGGTCGACCAGCTGCCACAGCTGGTCGAGCACCTGGAGCACGACATCATGCCCATCCTGCGGACCCTCGACCGCGTGGGCCCGGACGTCCACGACCTGCTCGACGAGCTGCAGGGCGTGCGCCAGGCCATCACCGGCATCCCCGGCTTCTCCTTCTTCCGCAAGCGCGGCGAGGAGAAGGAGTCCGAGGACGTCTGAGCCGCCGCCGAGCACGGGGTGCGTGCCACGCTCAGCGTTCACCGGCCGCGGGGTGCGGAGGTCCGGCCGGGTCCGGCTCGGGATCCACCCGGCCGTCGTCGCGGCGCTCGGCGTCGTGCTCCCCCCGCGACCCGACGGGCCCGCGGGCCCGGTGGTCGACGTCGCCCGGCGCGAGGGCGGGCTGCGCCAGCTCCGACCCGACCACGGCGGAGAGCACCAGCAGCACCCCGAGCACGACCAGCCAGGACAGCAGCACCGTCGCGACCCCGAGCAGCCCGAGCCTGTCGACCGAGCGCGCTGTCGCGATCGGCACGACGAGTCCCGAGGCCGCGACGAGCAGGGCCTGGCCCACGCCCGTCAGGAGCGCGCCCGGCAGCAGGGCCCGCCACCGGACCCGCCCGCGGAGCAGGACGTACTGGATCGGCCACCACAGCGCCAGCCCGGTCGCGGCGTACACCCCGAGCGCGACGACCGGGCTGCCCAGCAGCCAGCCGAGCACCGGGGCCAGCAGGATGAGGACCCCGAGCTCCGCGACGAGCGTGGCGGACGCCAGCAGCCCCCGGCCGTACCCCCGGAGTCCGGTCGACGCGAGCCCCCAGGCGGCCGAGTAGGCGCGCTGCAGCGACCGGACGAACCCGAGGACCGACACGACGAGCAGGAGCCAGCCCACGACCGTCAGGGAGGGCTCCGTGGCGATCGGGTCCACGAGGTCGGTGAGCGTGCTCGCCGCCTCCCGGGAGAAGCCCAACCCGCTCGCGAGCGCTCCGCCGGAGCCCTGCTCCGAGACCGACAGGACCAGGGCGGCAGGCACCAGCGCGACGAAGGCCTGGGAGGCCGGCGCGAGGGCGCGGTCGTAGCCGTCGATCGCGGTCATGCGGCGCAGGACGCGGACGACGAGCCGGTCAGGCAGGCGAGGGGTCATCGGCGGCCGGGTCGGTGCGAGGAGCCACCGCGCGATGGTCGCGGACCACGGCCCCGGCTCACTCGAGGCCGTGCACGCCCCGGACCAGCGTGACGATCTCGTCCATCATCTCGGTCAGCTGGTAGTCCTTCGGCGTGAAGACCGCGGCGACGCCCCTCTCCTTGAGCGCCTTCGCGTCCTCGGCCGGGATGATGCCGCCGACGATCACGGGGACGTCGTCCGCACCCTGGGCGCGGAGGCCCTCGACGACCGCCGGGACGACCTCCATGTGCGAGCCGGACAGGATCGACAGCCCGACGACGTGCACGCCCTCCTGCACCGCCGCCGCCACGATCTGCGCCGGGGTGAGGCGGATGCCCTGGTAGACGACCTCGAAGCCGACGTCGCGGGCCCGCACGGCGACCTGCTCGGCGCCGTTGGAGTGCCCGTCGAGGCCCGGCTTGCCGACGAGCATCCGCAGCCGTGAGCCGAGCTCCTCACCGGTCTGCCGGACCCGCTCCCGGACCTCCGCGATCTCCACCGCCGCCTCCCCGGACGCCACCGCCGCCGACACGCCCGTCGGCGCCCGGAACTCGCCGAACACCTCGCGCAGCGCGCCCGCCCACTCCCCCGTCGTCACGCCGGCCTTGGCGCAGTCGATCGAGACCTGCATGAGGTTCTCGTCCGTCTTGGCCGCGTCCTGCAGCGCCTTGAGCACCTCGGCGACCTTCGTGGCGTCCCGCGCCGCGCGCCACTCCCGGATCGCGGCGACCGCCGCGGCCTCGGTGGCCGGGTCGACGGTCTCGATCGCGGCCGCGTCCCCCTGCAGCGGGCTGGGCTCGGTGGTGTCGAACTTGTTCACGCCGACCACGACGTCCTCGCCGGACTCGATCCGACGCCTGCGCTCGGCCAGGGCGGAGACCAGCTCGCCCTTCATGTAGCCGTTCTCGACGGCCGCGACCGCGCCGCCCATCTCCTGGACGCGGTCGATCTCGGCCTGTGCCCCCTCGACCAGCTCGGCGACCTTGGCCTCGATGACCTTCGAGCCCTCGAAGATGTCCTCGTACTCCAGCAGGTCGGTCTCGAAGGCGAGCACCTGCTGCATCCGCAGCGCCCACTGCTGGTCCCAGGGCCGCGGCAGGCCGAGCGCCTCGTTCCAGGCGGGCAGCTGGATCGCGCGGGCGCGGGCGTCCTTGGACAGGGTGACGGCCAGCATCTCCAGCACGATCCGCTGGACGTTGTTCTCGGGCTGGGCCTCGGTGAGCCCCAGCGAGTTGACCTGCACGCCGTAGCGCATGCGGCGCTGCTTGGGGTTCTCGACCCCGTAGCGCTCCCTGGTGATCGTGTCCCACATCCGGCCGAGGGCTCGGAGCTTGCACATCTCCTCGACGAACCGCAGCCCGGCGTTGACGAAGAACGAGATCCGCCCGACGACGTCCCCGAACCGCTCCGGCGGCACCTGCCCCGAGTCGCGGACCGAGTCGAGCACCGCGATCGCCGTGGACAGCGAGTACGCGAGCTCCTGCGCGGGCGTCGCGCCTGCCTCCTGCAGGTGGTAGCTGCAGATGTTGATCGGGTTCCACTTCGGGATCTCGGTGACCGACCACGCGACCATGTCCGTGATCAGCCGCAGGCTCGGGGCAGGCGGGAACACGTACGTCCCGCGGGACAGGTACTCCTTGACGATGTCGTTCTGCGTGGTCCCGGCGAGCCTCGCCCGGACCTCGGCGATGTCCATGCCCGAGGCCTCGGCCTGCTCCTCGGCGACCGCGACGTAGAGCGCGAGCAGCCACATCGCCGGGGCGTTGATCGTCATCGAGGTGTTGGCCTCGGCGATCGGGATGCCGTCGAACAGCGTGCGCATGTCCCCGATGTGGCTGACCGGCACGCCGACCTTGCCGACCTCGCCCTTGGCCAGCTCGTCGTCCGGGTCGTACCCGGTCTGGGTGGGCAGGTCGAAGGCCACCGACAGCCCGGTCTGGCCCTTCGCCAGGTTGCGCCGGTAGAGCGCGTTGGACTTCTCCGCCGACGAGTGTCCGGCGTAGGTCCGGATCACCCACGGACGGTCACGTTCACGATCGGTCGGGTACGGCACCGGACACCTCCACGTCGAAGACCTCCGGATCGTACTGGCCGGTAGCCGCCGCCACCCCCGACGAACGGACGTCGTCACACCTGTCTGGGTGGAAAACTACGCGATGTGCGCGAGAAAGTACCCATCCGGACGGGTCAGACGCGGTGGTACTTCGCGTCGAGGAAGCAGAAGACGCCGTAGGCGGCGATGCCCAGGGCGACCACGGTCAGCAGGACGACGCCGAAGGGCTGGGCGGCGAGGGCCTTGAGGGCCGAGTCCAGGCCGTTGGCCTCGGCCGGGTCGTACTTCACCGCGGCGGAGATGACGAGCACGCCCAGGACACCGATGGCGATCCCCTTCGCGATGTACCCGACCTGCCCGGAGCGCTCGTCCAGCCTGCGGGCGCGACGGTCCGCGCCGACGAGGTCCTGGTCCTCGGTGAACTTCTTCTTCCAGCCGTTGTAGACCATCACGCCGCCGCCAACCACGATCCCGACACCGATGATCCCCACGATGACCTGCCCGCCGGGGATGCCCAGGATGCCCGCCGTGGCCTTGCTGCCCCCGCCGCCCTGCGCGCGGCCGTTGACCGCCGTGGTCGCGGTGGCCACCGCCAAGACGGCGTAGACGACACCCAGACCGGCACTGACCACGCGCTTCATCAGCTTCTTCCGGCCGTCGTCGACGTAGGAGAAGCCGAACAGCGCGCTCGTCAGCCGCCAGAGCACCACACAGACGAACCCGACGAACAACAGCCACAGCAGCACGATGCCGAAGGGCTGGGCCGCCAGGGTGGTCAGGGCGCCACTCTGGTCGGCCTGCCCGCCGCCGCCGAACGCGACCTGCAGCGCCAGCCCGGCGATGAGCAGGTGCAGGACCCCGTTCGCGGCGATCCCGACCCGCGCGCCCTTCCTGACCGGCTCGCTGCGACCCGCCCGCGCCGCCTTCCGGTGGGCCCCGCCCAGGTCCGGCATCGAGTCCGGCAGGGCGTCCTCGGCGGACCGCACCGCCTGCTTCGCCGTGGCCCCGATCCCGTGCTCGCGGTCGGAGGGTGACGAGGTGGGTCGTGGCGTGGACATGGGCTCCTCCGGTGCTGGCCGCCGGCGTTCACCGGGGGTGTCGGAAAGGTGCCACGTCCGGGGGATCACGGCGACTCGTGCTGCTCCATGAGGAGGAACCCGACCGCCGGGGGTTTAGCGGACGGCATTCCGACATCGCCGCGGCGTACCCGCGACCACCGGGGCCGGCGACTGCACGACCGCGAGGAACCGACCACGGAGGGGGGAACCCCTACCGCGTGGGTTCGGCCGTGACCCGCTCGACATCCGCGCCGAGGTCCCGCAGGTTCTCCACGAACCGGGGGTAGCCGCGGTCGATGTGGTCGACGTCCCAGACCTCGGTGGTCCCGTCCGCGCACAGCCCGGCGAGCACGAGGCCCGCGCCCGCCCGGATGTCGCTCGCCCAGACCGGAGCGCTGGACAGCCGCTCCACACCGCGGATGACGGCGTGGTGGCCGTCCGTGCGGGCGTCCGCACCGAGCCGGACCATCTCGTCGACGAACCGGAAGCGCGCCTCGAAGACGTTCTCGGTGATCATCGAGGTGCCGTCCGCGACCGCGGTCAGGGCGATCGCCATGGGCTGCAGGTCGGTGGCGAAGCCGGGGTAGGGCAGCGTCACGAAGTCGACGGCCTGGGGACGCGCCCCGCCCATCGACACGGAGAACTCCTGCTCCCCCACGGTGGTCTCGGCCCCCGCCGAGCGCAGCTTGTCCAGGACCAGGTCGATGTGGTGCGGGTCCACGCCGCGCACGGTCACCTCGCCGCGGGTCATGCACGCGGCGAACGCCCAGGTGGCGCCGACGATCCGGTCCCCGATCACCCGGTGCTGCGTCGGCCGCAGGGACGAGACGCCGTGCACGGTCAGCGTGGACGAGCCCACGCCGTCCAGCCTGGCGCCCATCTGCTGCAGCATCACGCAGAGATCGACGATCTCCGGCTCGCGCGCCGCGTTGTCGATCACCGTGGTGCCCTCGGCGAGCACCGCGGCCATCAGGATGTTCTCGGTGGCGCCCACGCTGGGGAAGTCCAGCCAGATCTGGGCGCCGTGCAGGTCGTCCGCCTGCGCGACGACGCGGCCGTGCTCGATCTCGGTGGTCGCGCCCAGCTTGCGCAGTCCGTTGGCGTGCATGTCCAGCGGGCGGGAGCCGATGGCGTCCCCACCCGGGAGCGGCACGATCGCCTTGCGGCACCGCGCGACCAGCGGCCCCAGCACACAGACCGACGCCCGCAGCTTCGACACCGAGCGGTAGTCCGCCTGCGAGCCCGGTTCGGCGGGCACGTCGATGCGCACGGTCCCGCCGTCCACCTCGACGGTGCACCCGAGGCTGCGCAGGACGTCCGCCATCAGCGGGACGTCCAGGATCTCCGGACAGTTCGTGATCGTCGTGGTGCCCTCGGCCAGCAGCGCCGCCGCCATCAGCTTCAACACACTGTTCTTGGCCCCGACGACGTCGACGACGCCCGACAAGCGGGCCCCGCCTCGCACCGCGAAATGCTCCGTCACGAGCAGCGACGGTAGCGGTTCCGCTTCAGCGCCCGCCCTCGGGCCCGCCCGGCTGCCACAGCACGTCACCGGCCGGATTCGCACAGCGACCGAGGATGAACAGCAGGTCGGAGAGCCGGTTGAGGTACTTGGCGGTGAGCGGGTTGGTCCGTTCGGTCTTGTTCGTGCGGTCCTGCTCCAGCAGCGCCCAGACGCTGCGCTCCGCCCGGCGGGCCACTGTGCGCGCCACGTGGAGATACGCCGCGCCGGGCGTGCCGCCGGGCAGGATGAACGACGCGAGCTTGGGCAGCCCCTCGTTGAACTCGTCGCACCAGCCCTCGAGCCGGGTGATGTACCGCTCCTCGACCCTCAGGGGCGGGTACTCCGGATCGGGGACGATGGGCGCGCACAGGTCCGCCCCGACGTCGAAGAGGTCGTTCTGGACCTGCCGCAGGGGCGCCAGGAGTTCCTCGGACAGCCCGCCGACGGTGACCGCGACCCCGAGGGCGGCGTTGCACTCGTCCGTGTCCGCGTAGGCCGCCAGCCGCACGTCCGTCTTCGGGACGCGGCTGAAGTCGCCGAGGGCGGTCGTCCCGTCGTCCCCGGTCCTCGTGTAGATCCTGGTCAGGTGCACGGCCATGGGACCGACCCTAACTGGCCTGGCGGTAGCCCGGGGGTGCCGCTTCGAGCCACGCCAGGAAACCCGTCAGCACGTCGTCGCTCATCGCGAGCTCGACCTCGCGCCCCCGGCCCTCGTCCGAGGCGTCCCGGCAGCGGACGACGGAGTCGGCGAGCGGGATCGCGAAGGACTCGTTCGGCAGCGGCGGCCGCCGGTCCACGATCTCGACCTCGTTGCGGTCGATGGCCACGGTGGGGCCGAAACGGAAGCTCGTGAGCCGGTACCAGGCGAACTCGTCCCCGCGGTAGCGGGCGACGCCGAAGTGCCAGTCCGTGACGGCGAAACGGCGGCGCAGACACAGGTCCACACCGCCGCCACGCATCAGTCGGACGCGCCGTACCGCCAGCCACGCGAGCGCGAGACACACGAGCAGCAGGACCACACCGACGACGATCGCCACGGTCTCGGCCACTGCTGCTCGTGTCTCGCGTTCTCTCGGCGCTCTAGTTCGCGGCCGCGGCCTCGGCCGCTCTCAACCGGACCTCGGCCCGCTTGCGCGCGGCCACCTCGTCCGGCTCGTCGCCCGTCGCACGGCCCAGGGCCGCCTCCGCGCGCTTCACGTCGATCTCCGAGGCCTGCTCGGCGAACTCCGCGAGGATCGAGACCGTCTCCGGCCCGATCGACAGGAACCCGCCGTGCACGGCCACCGTCAGCGGCCGGCCGTCGACCGGGTCGATCCGGACGACGCCCGCCTCCTCCAGCTGGGCCAGGGTCGGCTCGTGGCCGGGCAGGATGCCCAGCTCACCCTCGGTCGTGCGGGCGAGCACGAAGCTCGCCTTGCCCGACCACAGGCGCCGCTCGACCGCGACCAGCTCCACGGTCATCTCAGCCATAGGAACTCAGCCCTCGAGCTTCTTGCGGTTCTTCTCGAGGTCCTCGAGACCACCGCAGAGGAAGAAGGCCTGCTCGGGAACGTCGTCGAACTCGCCCTTGGCGATCTTGTCGAACGCCTCGATGGTCTCCTTGAGCGGGACCGTCGAGCCCGGCTGGCCGGTGAACTGCTCGGCGACCAGCAGGTTCTGCGACAGGAAGCGCTCGATCCGCCGCGCCCGGCCGACGAGCTGCTTGTCCTCCTCGGAGAGCTCGTCGATGCCGAGGATGGCGATGATGTCCTGCAGGTCGTTGTACTTCTGCAGGATCCGCTTGATCTCGTTGGCGACGCGGAAGTGCTCCTCGCCGATGTACTGCGGGTCCAGGATCCGCGAGGTCGAGGTCAGCGGGTCCACCGCCGGGTAGATGCCCTTCTGCGAGATGGGGCGGGAGAGCTCCGTCGTCGCGTCCAGGTGGGCGAAGGTGGTGGCGGGCGCCGGGTCGGTGTAGTCGTCCGCGGGCACGTAGATCGCCTGCATCGAGGTGATCGAACGGCCGCGGGTCGAGGTGATCCGCTCCTGCAGCTCGCCCATCTCGTCCGCCAGGGTCGGCTGGTAGCCGACGGCGGACGGCATGCGGCCGAGCAGCGTGGAGACCTCGGAGCCGGCCTGGGTGAACCGGAAGATGTTATCGATGAAGAGCAGCACGTCCTGGTTCTGCTCGTCACGGAAGTACTCGGCCATGGTGAGTGCGGACAGCGCCACCCTCATACGCGTGCCCGGCGGCTCGTCCATCTGGCCGAAGACGAGCGCGGTGTCGTTGATGACGCCGGACTCGGTCATCTCCGTGATGAGGTCGTTGCCCTCACGGGTGCGCTCGCCGACCCCGGCGAACACCGACGTACCACCGAAGTTCTTGGCGACACGGGTGATCATCTCCTGGATGAGCACCGTCTTGCCGACACCGGCACCGCCGAACAGGCCGATCTTCCCACCCTGGACGTACGGGGTGAGCAGGTCGATGACCTTGATGCCGGTCTCCAGCATCTCGGTGCGACCCTCGAGCTGGTCGAAGTTCGGCGCCTTGCGGTGGATGCCCCAGAGGTCACCGGTCGGCGTGAAGTCCTTGTCGTCCAGGCACTCGCCCAGGGCGTTGAACACGTGGCCCTTGACCTGGTCGCCGACCGGGACCGAGATGGGACGGCCCAGGTCGGTGACGGCCTGGCCGCGGACGAGACCGTCCGTGGGCTGCATCGAGATGGCGCGGACCAGGTTGTCGCCGAGGTGCTGGGCGATCTCCAGGGTCAGCGTCTTCGACAGCTCGCCGAACTCGATGTCGACGGTGAGGGCGTTGTAGAGCTCCGGCACCTGGTTGCGCGGGAACTCGACGTCGACGACCGGGCCGGTGACCCGGACGACCCGGCCCACCCGGGTACCCGTGTTCGTCGGGGAATCAGCAGTGGCGGTCATCAGCTCTCACTTCCTGCGGTCACAAGAGCGTCGGCGCCACCGACGATCTCGCTGATCTCCTGGGTGATCTGTGCCTGGCGGGCCTGGTTGGCCTCCAGTGTCAGAGTACGGATCAACTCGTTCGCGTTGTCCGTCGCGGCCTTCATGGCCCGCTGGCGGTTCGCGGACTCCGACGCCGCCGACTCCAGCAGCGCGGCGAAGAGCCGGGCGCCGATGTACTTCGGCAGCAGCGCGTCGAACAGCACGTCCGCGCTCGGCTCGAAGGCGTAGAGCTGGCCGGGGCCGTCCTGCGTGGACTGCGCCGTGGTGCCGGTGGCCCCGCCGGTCTCGGTCTCCGAGGCGACGTCGCCCAGGGCGTCCCCGTCCCCGACGTACTCGACCTCCATGGGCGCCATCCGCCGCGCCTGCGGCGTCTGGGTGACCATGTTCTTGAACTGCGTGTAGACGAGGTGGAGCTCGTCGACGCCGCGGATCCCGTCCGCGCCGGGGCCCTCGTCGGTGCCGTCTCGCGAGTCGTCCGCCCCCGCCATGAACGCCGACACCAGCTCACGCGCCGCCTCGGCCGCGTTCTCGTAGCTCGGCTGCTCCGAGAACCCGGTCCACGAGGCCTCGACCTTGCGCCTGCGGAAGCGGTAGTAGCTCACGCCCTTGCGCCCGATCACGTAGAGGACCGGCTCCTTGCCCTGCTCGCGCAGGAGCGACTGGAGCTGCTCGGCCTCCTTGAGCACGCCGGCGTTGTAGCCGCCGCACTGGCCGCGGTCGCTGGTCACGACCAGCACCGCGGCCCGCTTGGCGTTCTCCCGCTCGACGAGCAGCGGGTGGTCCAGCGCCGAGTTGGAGGCCAGCTCGGTGAGCACCGCCGTCATCTGCTCGGCGTACGGCTTCGCCTCGTTGACCCGGGCCCTGGCCTTCGCGATCCGTGAGGTCGCGATGAGCTCCATGGCCCGGGTGATCTTCTTGATGGACTGCGTCGACCTGATCCGCCGCCGCAGCACACGGATCTGTGCCGCCATCGGTCCCTACCCGTCAGCTCGAAGCCGGCGCCGGCTTGTTGACCTTGACCGTCTCCTGGTCGACCTCGTCGGCCTCCAGGGCGTCGGCCTTGGCCTCCTTGACCACGGACGAGCCGTCCGAGGCCGTGAAGTCCTTCTTGAAGTCGTCGGTGGCCTTCTGCAGCCGCTCGACGTTGTCGTCCTTCAGCAGCCCGGTCTCCCGGATCTCCGACAGGATGCCGTCGTGGTTGCGGCGCACGTGCGCGAGGAACTCGCTCTCGAAGCGGCTCACGTCGCCCACCGGCACCGTGTCCAGCTGGCCGGTGGTGCCCAGCCAGATGGAGACGACCTCCTCCTCGACCGCGAAGGGCGCGTACTGGGACTGCTTGAGCAGCTCCACCAGGCGCTCACCGCGACCCAGCGCCGCGGCCGAGGCCGCGTCGAGGTCCGACCCGAAGGCCGCGAAGGCCTCCAGCTCGCGGTACTGCGACAGGTCCAGGCGCAGCGAGCCGGAGACCGCGCGCATCGCCTTGATCTGCGCCGAGCCGCCGACTCGGGAGACCGAGATGCCGACGTTGAT
This sequence comes from Pseudonocardia xishanensis, assembly GCF_039541715.1. Taxonomy (NCBI): domain Bacteria; kingdom Bacillati; phylum Actinomycetota; class Actinomycetes; order Pseudonocardiales; family Pseudonocardiaceae; genus Pseudonocardia; species Pseudonocardia xishanensis. Next base: position 35,671 of record NZ_BAABGT010000016.1, on the reverse strand, counting down.
GGCGGGCCGGACACCCTGGTTGAACAGGTCCGACTCCAGGAAGACCTGACCGTCGGTGATGGAGATGACGTTGGTCGGGATGTAGGCCGACACGTCGTTCGCCTTGGTCTCGATGATCGGCAGGCCGGTCATCGAGCCCGCGCCCAGGTCGTTCGACAGCTTGGCGCAGCGCTCCAGCAGGCGGGAGTGCAGGTAGAAGACGTCTCCCGGGTAGGCCTCGCGGCCCGGCGGGCGGCGCAGCAGCAGCGAGATCGCGCGGTAGGCCTCGGCCTGCTTGGACAGGTCGTCGAAGACGATCAGGACGTGCTTGCCCTGATACATCCAGTGCTGGCCGAGCGACGATCCGGTGTAGGGCGCGAGCCACTTGAAGCCCGCGGGGTCCGACGCGGGGGCCGCGACGATCGTCGTGTACTCCAGCGCGCCCGCGTCCTCGAGGGACTTCCGGACGCCCGCGATCGTGGAGCCCTTCTGGCCGATGGCGACGTAGATGCAGCGGACCTGCTTCTTCGGGTCGCCCGACTCCCAGTTCTGCTTCTGGTTGATGATCGTGTCGACGCAGACGGCCGTCTTGCCCGTCTTGCGGTCACCGATGATCAGCTGGCGCTGGCCCCGGCCGATCGGCGTCATGGCGTCGATGGCCTTGATGCCGGTCTGCAGCGGCTCGCGGACCTCCTGGCGGTCCATGACGCCCGCCGCCTGCAGCTCCAGGATGCGGCGGGTCTCCGCCTCGATGTCGCCGAGGCCGTCGATGGGGGTGCCCAGCGGGTCGATGACCCGGCCGAGGAAGTTGTCGCCCACGGGCACCGAGAGGATCTCGCCGGTCCGCTTCACGGACTGGCCCTCCTCGATCCCGGCGTAGTCGCCCAGGATCACGGCGCCGATCTCGCGGGCGTCCAGGTTCAGCGCGACACCCCGCACGCCGCCGTCGAACTCGAGGAGCTCGTTCGTCATCGCCGAGGGCAGGCCCTCGACGTGGGCGATGCCGTCACCGGTGTCGGAGACGTGGCCCACCTCTTCACGGGAGGTCCCGGTCTCCAGCGACGAGACGTAGCTGGAGATCGCACTCCGGATCTCCTCCGGGGAGATCGTCAGCTCTGTCATGGGGTCGTCTGTTCCTTCTCTAGAGAAAACTTCGCTGGTCAGCTGGGGATCGCCCGACGGGCGGCGGCGAGCTTCCCGCTCACGCTGCCGTCGATGACCTCGTCGCCGACCCGGATGACCATGCCGCCGAGCAGGCTCTCGTCCAGCTCGACCTGCAATGCGATCTCGCGCCCGTAGATCCGGCCGAGGGACGAGGTGAGCTGCCGCTCCTGCTGCGCGGTGAGCGCCACGGCCGTGCGCACGTACGCGACGGACCGCAGGCGGCGCGCCGCGGCCAGCTCGGCCAGCTCCTCGGCCGCGATGTCCAGGTGCCGGGACCGCGGGGTGCGGACCAGGTCGCGGAGCAGCGCGGCGGTGACGGGATAGACCTTGGTGCCGAGCACGCCGTCGAGCAGCGCGATCCGCTTGTCGGTCGGGGTGTCGGTGTCCGCGAGCAGCCCGGTGAGCTCCGGCTCGCGCTCCAGGATCCGGCCGAAGCGGAACAGCTGGTCCTCGACGTCGTCGAGGGCGCGCTGCTTCTCCGCCGCGGCCAGCAGGGCGGTCCGGGCCAGGGCCTCGGTCGCCTCCACCAGGTCCACCGGCGAGGACCAGCGGGCCCCGATCAGGTCCTCCACGCTGTCCAGCGTGGTCGCCGAGACCTTGCCGCCGAGCACGCTGCGCGCCAGCCCGGCGCGCTGCTCGGCGGAGGTGGCCGGGTCGGAGAACGCCCGCCGCAGGCCGCGCTCCGCGACCAGCAGGCGGGTGACCGAGTACAGCTCCTCGCCGAGCTTCTGCCGGTCGCCCGCGGTGAGCGGGGTGAGCCGCTCCTCGAAGCGGGCGGACACGGATTCCAGGGCTTCGCGGCTGGTGGCCGCCAGTGCGAGCGCCATCAGCGGACCCCGCCCTGCTGTGCGGCCGGGCCCATGCCCGCCAGCTCGGAGAGGAACCCGTCCACGGTGGCCGCCCGGCGGGCCGGGTCGGCCAGCTCGGCGGCCAGGATGCGCTCGGCGAGCTCTGCGGAGAGGCCGCCGATCTCCCCGCGCAGCGAGCGCTGCGCGGCCTCACGCTGGGCCACGACCTGCTGCTCGGCCTGCGCACGGATGCGCGCGGCCTCCTCCTCGGCCTCGGCCCGGAGCTCGACCTTGATCTGCTGGCCGTCCGCCCGGGCGTCGTCTCGGATGCGGGCCGTCTCGGCCCGGACCCCGTCGAGCCGCTCCTGGGCGCGCTTCTTCTCCGCCTCGGCCTCGGCCTCGGCCTGCTCGGCGCGCTTGAGCCCACTCGAGATCTTCTCGGTCGCCGCCGCGTAGCTCTTGTCGAGCGTCGGCTTGCCCGCCCTGACGAGGAGCCAGACGAGCAGCGCGAAGGCGATGAGACCGACGATGATCTCGACGGTGTGTGGCAGGAGCGGGTCGAGCTCCCCCTCCGCAGCCAGAACAATCATGGGTGTGTGCTCCTCCGCCTACGACCCGGGTACGGGATCGATCAGGCCTGGAGGGCGAACGCGAGCACCAGGCCCAGGATCGCCAGCGCCTCGGAGAGCGCGAAGCCGATGAACGCGATGCCCTGCAGCTGGCCGCGGGCCTCCGGCTGGCGGGCCACGCCGTTGATGAACGCGGCGAAGACGATACCGACGCCGATACCGGGGCCGATGGCCGAGAGGCCGTAACCGATGGTGTTGAGGTTACCGACGATGTTCACGGTTACCGCTTTCCTTTCGATGCGGGCCGCGGACTGTCCGCGGATCCGAGGGGTCTGAGACGGGGGGCTGCTAGTGGTCGTCCGCGAGGACGGTGCCGATGTACGACGCCGTCAGCATCACGAAGATGTACGCCTGGACCACCTGGATGAACGCCTCGAAGAACGTGAAGACGATGCCCATCAGGAAGGCGAAGGGCGAGAGGATCTTCAGCGTGATGCTGTCCGCGACGACGAGCATGTACTCGCCACCCAGGATGAACAGCACCAGCAGCAGGTGGCCTGCGAACATGTTGCCGAACAGTCGCAGCGACAGCGTGACGGGCCGCAGGATGATGTTCGACAGGAACTCGATCGGCGTGAGGATGATCCGCACCCACCACGGCACGTCCGGGGGCCAGGTCGAGATCCGCATGTACCCGCCGAAGCCGTGGTGCTTGACGCCGACGTAGGTGAAGACGATCCACACCAGCCCCGCCAGCGCGTAGGGCACGCCCGGGTGGGAGAACGTGGGGAACTGCAGGAACGGGATGATCCCGAACAGGTTGTTCACCAGCACGAACGCGAACAGTGCGGTCAGGAACGGGACGTACTTGACGAACTCCGGCCCGATCATGTCGCGGGCGACGGTGTTGCGGACGATCCCGTGGAAGGACTCGCCGAGGAACTGGGCCCTGCCGGGAACCAGCTGCATCCGACTGGTCGCCACTCGGAACAGCACGACGATGATGATCGCCGCGAGAACGAGCTGCAGGACCGGCTTCGTGACGTCGCCGAAAAGCGGCGGCAGCTGGAAGGCGTCGACCCCGGGCGCCTCGAAACCCGGTGCCGGGGCGGTGGCCGTCGTGGTCACCCAAATGCTCCTTTCGGTTCTGCAGGCGCGGGCGCCCGGCAGAATCGAGACGATCAGGACTTAACGTACCTGACGTAGATCAAGTACATCGAGGCCGCCGCTCCGGCCAGCAAGCCGGCCACGGTGAAGCCCCGTAGGTCGAACAGTTGGTCCACGCCCCACCCGATCGCCCCGAAGAGGAGGATCCCGGTCAGGAGGTGCGACAGAGCGGTCCAGGCCTCGGCGGGCGGCGGCGTCCGGTCCGGCTTCTGCTCGCCGGGCGCGCCGCTGCCCACCTCGCGCGGCTGTTCCTGCTCCATCGGAACGGACCCTATCAGCCGGGTTACGCCCCACTTACCCGGTACGACCTGCCGTGACGACCCGTCGACGCCCGATCCTCACCGTCCGACACCCCGAACAGCGTCCGACGTCGCTCTATCGCCTGTAGAAGTTCCCGAACTCGTGTGACCCAGATCGCTTTGAGACCGCGATCACGGACAGAAAGGACGTTGCGGACAGCATCCGGAACTTCACTCGTTCAGCCCAACGAGTGAGACGTCAGACGTCCACCGACGGCGCCTTGGCCCGCACGAACCCGATGGACTCCCCCGCGATCCAGGCCAGGGTGACACCCAGCAGCGAGAAGGCGAAGGTCTGGTTGTCGAACAGGTCCGTGCCCCGGAAGACGATCAGGAACACCAGCAGCACCACGAACTTGCCCGCGAACGAGGCCATCGCGCCGACCATCACCCCGCCCGGGGTGGCCCGCGCGGTCGCCTTCATGACCCCGGTGCCGACGAACCCGAGCCCCAGCCCGATCACCACCCCGATCACGCTGCCGACGAGCCCCGACGTGCCCCGCAGCACCAGGCTCAGGACCAGCGCGACCACCGCGACCGCCACGCCCGCGATCACGGCGTTGCGCTGCATCGCCGCGGCGAGCCGCAGGACGGTCTTCACGTGCGGCGCGTCCTGCGGGGCAGGTGTCGGCTCGTTCTCGGGGGTACTCATGCGAGCGTCATCTCCGCGGTCGGGCCCCGGGCCGTGGTGGGCCTGCGGGGCCGGTGGCTCCGGTGGTTCCGGCGCGGGCACGGCCGATCGTGCGGGCCCGCGGCACCGCGGTGGCCAGCACCGCCACACCCAGGCCGAACGCGACCGCCCACAACACGAACACCGGATCGTCGATCAGGGCGAGGGCCACCGCGCCGAACGCGAGGATCCCCGCCCACAGGTAGATCAGCAACACCGCGCGGCGCTGGCTGTGCCCGATCTCCAGCAGCCGGTGGTGCAGGTGCATCTTGTCAGGCGAGAACGGGCTCATCCCGGCCCGGGTGCGCCGCACGACCGCCATGAGCAGGTCCAACATCGGCACGAAGGCCACCGCGAGCAGCACGATCAGCGGGGCCAGCAGGGCCAGGAAGTCCGACCCGTCCGCGTCCGTGTTGACGATCTTGCCCGACGCGCTCGTGGTCGCCGCGGCGAGCAGCAGCCCGATCAGCATCGAGCCGGAGTCCCCCATGAAGATGCGGGACGGGTTGAAGTTGTGCGGCAGGAACCCCAGACAGGCCCCGGCCAGCACGGACGCGATGAGGGCGGGCGGGTAGGCGTTGGCGTCGTTGCCGTTCTGCTGGACCAGCCCGATCGCGAAGGCGCAGGTGGCGGTGGCGGCGATCAGGCCGATGCCCGCCGCGAGCCCGTCCAGCCCGTCCACGAAGTTCATGGCGTTGACCAGGGCGACGGTCAGCACCACGGTGAGCACGACGCCCTGCTCCGCCCCGAGGACCAGCGTGGATCCCGAGATCCCCGAGCCCCCGCCGCCCCAGGGGATCCAGAACATCGAGAACTGCACGCCGAACAGCACCAGCACCCCGGCGGCGGTGACCTGTCCCGCGGCCTTGGTGATGGCGTCGAGCTCGTAGCGGTCGTCCAGGGCGCCCACCGCGACCAGCAACGCGGCCGCGAGGAGCACGCCCTGGACGTCACGCGAGTAGTCGAAGGCCAGCCGCAGCGCCGGCAGCTGCGCGGCCAGCCCGACCCCGGCGAGCACCCCGCCGAACATCGCCAGGCCGCCCCAGCGCGGGGTGGGCGTGACGTGCACGTCCCGCCCCCGCGGCCAGGCCACCGCGCCGAGCCGCAGGGCGAGCACGCGGACGAGCCCGACCAGCAGGAACGTGACGACGGCGGCCGTGAGCCCGACCAGCAGGTACTCCCGGATCGGGAGCCCGAGGCCGAAGCTCGACTGGGCCAGGGTCACTTAGCGAGCGTAGGCCGGAACCCGGGCGACCAGGGCGGAGACGCGCTCCGCGACGTCCACCAGCTCGCGGTCCCCCGCGGGCGTGCCGTGCTCGGCCTTGACCGCGCGGGCCAGCAGGGTCGCGATCTCGGCCATGTCCGTCTCGACCATGCCCTGCGTGGTGGTGCTGGGCGAGCCGACCCGGATGCCGGACGGCTTCATCGGCGGGGCCGGGTCGTACGGGATCGCGTTCTTGTTCAGCGTGATCCGCGCCAGGTCGGAGCGGGCCTCGGCCTCGCTGCCGGTGACGCCGATGGGCCGCAGGTCGATCAGCGCCAGGTGGGTGTCCGTGCCGCCGGAGACCGCCCGCATGCCCTCGGCCTCGAGGCCCTTCGCCAGCGCCTGGGCGTTCGCGATGACCTGGGCGGCGTAGGCCTGGTACTCCGGCTGCGCCGCCTCCTTCATCGCGACGGCCTTGGCGGCGACCGCGTGCATCAGCGGCCCACCCTGGGAGAACGGGAAGACGGCCTTGTCGATCGCCTTCGCGTGCTCGGCGCGGGTGAGGATCATGCCGCCGCGCGGGCCGCGCAGGACCTTGTGCGTGGTGGCCGTGACGACGTCCGCGAACGGCACCGGCGACGGGATCGCCTTGCCCGCGACCAGGCCGATGAAGTGTGCCGCGTCCACCATGAGCTTGGCGCCGACCTCGTCCGCGATCTCGCGGAACAGGGCGAAGTCGATGAGCCGGGGGTACGCGGTGGCGCCCGCGATGATGATCTTCGGCCGGTGCTCGCGGGCCAGGTCGCGGACCTGGTCGTAGTCGATGAGCTCGGAGTCCTCGCGGACGGTGTAGCTGACGGCGTTGAACCACAGGCCGGAGAAGTTGACCTTCGAGCCGTGGGTCAGGTGCCCACCCTGCTTGAGGTCCATCGCCAGCACGGTGTCGCCCGGCTTGGCGAAGGCGGCGTAGGCGGCGAGGTTCGCGCTCGCGCCGGAGTGCGGCTGCAGGTTGACGTGCTCGGCGCCGAAGAGCTCCTTCGTGCGCGCGTTGCCGATCTCCTCGGCGACGTCGACGACCTGGCAGCCGCCGTAGTACCGACGCCCCGGGTAGCCCTCGGCGTACTTGTTCGACAGCGTGGACCCCAGCGCCGCCAGGACGGCCGGGCTGGTCAGGTTCTCGCTGGCGATGAGCTGCAGTCCGCCGCGCAGGCGCTCCAGCTCGTCGAGGACGACACCGGCGATCTCCGGGTCCTCCTGCTGCAGGGCCCCGAAGTCCGGGCCCCAGAACGGAGTGGTTTCGCTGCGCTCGCTCACGAGGGACCAGGCTACCTGCGGGTTCCTTCGGGGTGGACGAGGACCCGGTCACACGCTCCGGATCAGTGCTCGCGGTTGTGCTCATTGCTCTCGTTCGGCGATACTCCACCGATGACCGCTCCACGATCGGCGCCCCGCACCGCCCGCGCCCGGGTGCGCGCCCAGCTGACGGCCGAGATCGTCGAGGTGGCGCGGGCGCACCTCGCCACCTCCGGCGCTGCCCAGCTGTCGCTGCGCGCGGTGGCCCGCGAGCTGGGGATGGTGTCGTCGGCGGTCTACCGGTACTTCCCCTCGCGGGACGACCTGCTCACCGCCCTGATCGTGGAGGGGTACGACGCGCTGGGCTCGGCTGTCGAAGGAGCCGCGGCCTCGGGCTCGCTGCAGGAGCGTTGGCACGCCGCGTGTGCGGCGGCGCGGTCGTGGGCGCTGGCGCACCCCCACGAGTACGCCCTGCTCTACGGCTCCCCGGTCCCCGGGTACCAGGCCCCGGCGGACACGATCGCCCCCGCGGGACGGGTGGCGGTGGTGCTGGCGGAACTGGTGCGGGAGGGCATCGCGTCGGGCGAGCTGACCCCGCCCCCCGGCGACTCCGCGGCGGTGAACACCGAGCTGGTGGCGGAGCTCGGCCTCCCGGTGGACACGAGCGTCGGGAGCGCGCTGGTCCAGGCCTGGAGCTCGCTCTTCGGCGCGATCAGCTTCGAGCTCTTCGGCCACACCCACAACGTGGTGCTGGACCACGAGAGGCACTTCCACCAGGTGGTGACCCGCCTGGCGGCCGAGGTGGGCCTCTCCCCCGGGTGATCAGCCCAGGGGGACGTCCTGGCCGATGACCTCGCTCACCATCGCCCGGGTGATCTCGCCCTCCCGGAGGATGCGGGGGGCCTTTCCGGTCAGGTCGACGATGGTGCTCGCGACCGGGGCGCCGCTGGGGCCGCCGTCGAGGTACACCCCGACCTTGTCGGAGAGCTGGTCGAGCGCCTCCTGCGCGTTCGACGCGGGGGGCCGCCCGGAGATGTTCGCGCTGCTCACGGCCATCGGCCCGACGTCTCGCAGCAGCTCGAGCGCCACCGGGTGCAGCGGCATCCGGAGCATCACGGTGCCCTTGGTGGAGCCCAGGTCCCAGGCCAGCGACGGGGCGTGCGGCAGCACGATGGACAGCCCGCCCGGCCAGAACGCCTCGATCAGCGACCGGGCGGTGGCGGGGACCCCGAGCACCAGCCCGTCGATCGTGGACCAGGAGCCGACGAGCACCGGCACCGGCATGTCCGGGCCGCGGTGCTTGGCGGCCAGCAGGGAGCGGACGGCGGTGGCGGAGAACGCGTCGCAGCCCAGGCCGTACACGGTGTCGGTCGGCAGGACGACCAACCTGCCCGCGCGCACGGCCTGCGCGGCGGCGGTCAGCCCCTCGACGCGGGTGTCGGGGTCCGAACAGTCGTAGAGGGGTGCGGCCGGAGCAGTCACGACCGGCACCCTACGACCGCCCCTCCCCCGCCCCGTCCGCACCCCACCCGCGCGGGTCCGGAGCTCAGCTCGGAGCCTGGGCCCGCCGGGCGGTCGCGAAACGGGGCCTGCCCGCGAGGTCGGTGTGAGCCTCGACGTCGGTGAGGACCCGACGGCGTCTCATCAGGGCGGGGACGGCCTCGGCGTGGGTGTCGTCGTGCTCGATCGCGAGCCCACCGCCGTGGCGCAGCATGGTCGCCGCCGCCGCGATGACGGCCGGGACCAGCGCCAACCCGTCCGGCCCGCCGAAGACCGCCACCGCCGGGTCCCACTCGGACACCTCGGGCGGGACCGGCGTCCCGTCCGGCACGTACGGCGGGTTGCAGACGACGAGGTCGACCCGCGCCTCGAGCTCGGGGAGCAGGTCGGGCCGCCGGACGTCGTCGGCGTGCAGGACCACCCGGTCCCCGTGGGCCGCGATGTTGCGCCGGGCCCAGGTCAGGGCGCCCGGATCCTTCTCGACGGCGTGCACCCGCGCGTCCGGCCGGGCGGCGGCGAAGGCCAGCGCCAACGCGGCCGACCCGGTACACAGGTCCACCACCAGCGGGTTCTCGACGCCCACCAGCTCCTTGAGCCCCCACTCCAGCAGCAGCTCGGTCTCCGGCCGCGGCGTGAACACCCCCGGCCCGACCGCCACCTCGACGGGCCCGAGCACGGCGGTCCCGAGGATGTGCTGCAACGGCTCGCGGGTCGTCCGCCGCGCGACCATCTCCTGCAGCGTCGTGACCTGCGCCGGGTCGACGAGCGGGCGCAGCATCAGCTGCGAGCGCGGCACCCCGACGACGTGCGCCGCGAGGAACTCCGCCTCGACCCGCGCCGAGTCGATTCCGGCCGCGACCAGCGCCCGCTCGGCCTCCGCGATCGCCACGCGCAGCGGAAGACGGGTCACGGACGACTCGCGGACGCGGGGACGCGCGCACTCGGAACGGTCGCCTCGGGCGGACGACTCGCGCGGCGCCGAGCGGACGCCGCGGGGGTGTCGAGGAGGGTCACCGCCCGGCCTCGGACGCCGCCAGCGACTCCGCGCGCTCGGCGGACTGCAGGGCCGCGACGACGTCGTCCAGCTCGCCGTCCAGGACGGTGGACAGGTTGTGGGCCTTGTAGCCGACCCGGTGGTCGGAGATGCGGTTCTCCGGGTAGTTGTACGTGCGGATCCGCTCGGAGCGGTCCACCGTCCTGACCTGGGACTTCCGCTCCGCCGACGCCACCGCGGCCTGCTCGGCCTCGTGCAGCGCCTGCAGCCGGGACCGCAGCACCTCCATGGCGCGCGCCTTGTTCTGCAGCTGCGACCGCTCGTTCTGGCAGCTCGCGACGATCCCGGTCGGCAGGTGGGTGATCCGCACCGCCGAGTCCGTGGTGTTGACCGACTGCCCGCCGTGCCCGGAGGACCGGTAGACGTCCACTCGGAGGTCGTTCTCGTCGATCTCGACCTCGGCGTCCTCCCCCGTGTCCGGGTAGACGAGCACGCCGGCGGCGGAGGTGTGGATGCGGCCCTGCGACTCGGTGACCGGCACCCGCTGCACGCGGTGGACGCCGCCCTCGAACTTCAACGCCGACCAGACACCGTCCGGGGTGGGCGTCCTGGAGCGGAGCAGCAGGGTGATGTCCTTGTAGCCGCCCAGGTCCGAGTCGACGGCGTCGAGCACCTCGACCTTCCAGCCGCGGCGTTCGGCGAACCGGCTGTACATCCGCACGAGGTCGCCCGCGAACAGGGCGGACTCCTCGCCGCCCTCGCCGGACTTGACCTCCATGACGACGTCGTCGCCGTCGTGCGGGTCGCGGGGCACCAGCAGCTCGGCGAGCCGGGACTCGAGGCCGGGGATCCGGGCGGCGAGGTCGGAGGCCTCGGCGGCGAACGACGGGTCCTCCGCGGCGAGCTCACGGGCGGCGGCCTCGTCGGAGCGGGCGGCGGCGAGCTCGCGGGCGACGGCGACGGTCGGGCCGAGCTCGGCGTACCGGCGGCCGAGCTTGCGCGCGACCGCGGGGTCGGCGTGCACGGCCGGGTCGGCCAGGCGCGTCTCCAGCTCGACGTACTCGTCGACGAGCGCGTCCACCGCACCCGCGGGGCTGCTGCTCACCGCCATCGTCCTGCTCCCGTTCTGGATCGTGTCCGACTCGCGTGTCGGAAGTGGGGGACTCGCGTGTCGAGAGTGTGGGACTCGCGGGGTCGGGCTCGCGGGTCGGCCGTACATGCGAACGGCGCCCGGCCCCTCCGGAGAGGGGGCGGGCGCCGTCGGGGGTGCTAGTTGGCGGCCTTGCGCTTGCCGTAGCGCGCCTCGAAGCGGGCGACGCGGCCACCGGAGTCCAGGATCCGCTGCTTGCCCGTGTAGAAGGGGTGGCACGCCGAGCAGGTCTCGACGGTCAGGGCCTCGCCCCGGTGGGTGCTGCGGGTGGAGAAGCTGTTGCCGCAGCTGCAGGTGACCTGGGTCGCCGTGTACTGCGGGTGGATGCCCTCGCGCATGGGGGTGTTTCCTCTCGAGAAGTCGACCGCCGGGTCCTGCGGAACAGGTGAACCGGTGTCGTATGCGTGACGGTCCATTGAACCACCCGGGCCCGGCGGAGATTCCCACCGGGCCCGGGGAGCGGCTCAGTCGTCGTTGGTGAGGCTCCCCGGCGTGGTCTTCTGGACCTGCATGAGGAACTCGATGTTGGTGCGGGTCTTGCGGAGCTGCCCGAGGACCAGCTCGATCGCCTGCTGGTGGTCCAGCGCGGCCAGCACCCGGCGGAGCTTGACGCTCACCGCGAACTCGTCCGCGGACATGAGCAGCTCCTCCTTGCGGGTGCTGGACGCGTCCACGTCCACCGCCGGGAAGATCCGCTTGTCGGCCAGCTTGCGGTCCAGCTTGAGCTCGGCGTTGCCGGTGCCCTTGAACTCCTCGAAGATCACCGTGTCCATCGTCGACCCGGTCTCGACCAGGGCGGACGCGAAGATGGTGAGCGAGCCGCCGTCCTCGATGTTGCGCGCCGCGCCGAGGAAGCGCTTCGGCGGGTAGAGGGCGGTCGAGTCCACACCACCGGACAGGATCCGGCCCGAGGCGGGCGCGGCCAGGTTGTAGGCCCGGCCGAGGCGGGTGATCGAGTCCAGCAGCACGACGACGTCGTGTCCCAGCTCGACGAGCCGCTTCGCCCGTTCGATCGCCAGCTCGGCGACCGCGGTGTGGTCCGACGGCGGGCGGTCGAAGGTCGAGGCGATGACCTCGCCCTTCACCGACCGCTGCATGTCGGTGACCTCCTCCGGCCGCTCGTCGACCAGGACGACCATGAGGTGGCACTCGGGGTTGTTCGTGGTGATCGCGTTGGCGATCGCCTGCATGATCATGGTCTTGCCCGCCTTGGGCGGCGACACGATCAGCGCGCGCTGCCCCTTGCCGACGGGCATGACCAGGTCGATGACCCGGGTGGTGAGCTTCGACGGCTCGGTCTCCAGGCGCAGGCGCTCGTTCGGGTAGAGCGGCGTGAGCTTGGTGAACTCGGGCCGGTCCTTCCCCGACTCCGGGTCCCGCCCGTTGATCGAGTCGATGCGCACCAGCGGGTTGAACTTCTGCCGCTGCTGCTCGCCCTCGCGGGGCTGGCGGACGGCGCCGGTGATCGCGTCGCCGCGGCGCAGACCGTGCTTGCGGACCATCGACAGCGAGACGTAGACGTCGTTCGGGCCGGACAGGTAGCCGGTGGTCCGGACGAAGGCGTAGTTGTCCAGGATGTCGACGATGCCCGCCACGGGGAGCAGGACGTCGTCCTCCCGCACCTCGGTGTCGACGTTGCGGTCACCGCCACCGCCGGTGGTGCGCTCGTTGCGGTCCCGGCCGCGCCTGCGGTCCCGGTAGCGGCGGCCGCGGCGGCCGCGGCCGTCACCGTCGTCGTCCAGGTCGTCGTCCCGGTCGTCTCCCCGCAGGTCGTTCCGCGGGTCGGTGCGGACGTCGTTGCGGGTGTCCGGGCGGTTGTCGCGCGGACCGTCCCCGCGGGGGGAGTCCGTGCGCGGGTTCCGCTCGTCCACCCGGCCGTTGCGGCCGCCGTCCCGGTTGTTCCGGTTGCGGTTGCGGTTGCGGCCCTCGCCCTCCTGGGCGCGGTCCGAGGGGCCGACGGACGCGGCGACGGCGTCCAGCGTGTCCGACTGCTCGCCACCCCGCTCGCGACGGCGGGTCTGCCTGCGGCGCCCCTCCCCCTCGCCGGAGTCCGACGCGTCCGCGCTCTCCGGCGCGGCGGGGGCCTCGGACGCGTGCCCGTTGACCTGCCCGTTCGTCTCGGAGGCGGCCGGCGCGGGGGTGTCGGCGGGCTGCGGGTCCGGAGCGCCCGCGGGCCTGCTGGCCGCCCGACGGCGGCGGGTCGGCTTCTCCGGCGCGGCCTCGGCGGCCTGCGGCTCGGCAGGCGCCTCCGCGGGCGCGGCCGGAGAGCTCTCGGCGACCTCGGCGGCTTCGGTGGCCGCGGCCGCCTTGGGGCGGCGGGCGGTCCGCCGCGCGGGCGCCTCGGTCTCGGTGACCGACTCGGCCGTGTCCAGCGGGAGCTGGTCGGCATCCGCCGACGCGGCCCGGCGCGTGGTGCGCTTGGCGGGGGCGGAGACGCCGCCGCCCTGGCGCTCCTTGATGGCGGCGATGAGATCGCCCTTCCGCATCCCGGCGATGTCCGGGATGTTCAGCTCCCCGGCGAGCTGCCGCAGGTCGGCGAGGACCATTCCGGACAGGCCACCGCGCTTGCGGGGCGCCGACTCGGTGCCGGGGGGAGTGCTGACGAGATCGGTCTCGCTCACGAAGTTCCTTCCTGACCGGCCCACGGACTTCTTCCGGGAGACCAGCGGATTTCCACACGTCACACCCGGCTGCTCGCCGGGCTACGAGCGCCGAGGCGGCAGGAGGTGAGAGCCGCCCGAGGCGATGTGCAGGGGCGGCGACCAGTGCGACGGTCGCGGGGAAGAGGCCGCTCGGTCCGGTCCGGATCCGACCGCATGGGCTGCAGTGAAGGGGTTCCGGCTCGAGTGGCCACGCGGATGACGCGGGTCGCCGTGCGAGGCCGAGGGTAACCCGTCACGGGGCAGGCGGCAACAACGACCCCTGCGTGTCGGTTCTCTCAGCCGATCTCCACGCGCGCGCCGACGCCGTCGACGGGCAGCGGCAGCGCGGTGAAACCGGTGAGGTCGAGGTCGGCGGGCAGGGCGCCGTCCGTGGTGAGGGCCAGCACCGTGGGGCCCGCGCCGGAGATCGCCGCGGGCACGTCCCGCGCCCGCAGCGCGTCGACGAGGTCCGCGGACTCGGGGTAGGCCGGGCGCCGGTAGCCCTGGTGCAGCCGGTCCTCCGTGGCCGCCATCAGCAGCTCGGGCCGCGTGGTGAACGCGAGCACCGACAGCGCGGTGCGGCTCCCGGTGAACGCGGCGTCCCCCAGCGGCACCACCTCCGGCAACAGGCCGCGGGTGGTCTTGGTGGACGACTCGACCCCGGCGACGAGCGCGACCGGCGCGATCTGGGGGTGCACCTCCTGGCGCACCGCGTGGAACCGCGACGCGGTGTTCCCCACGGTCTCCCAGGCCACCACGAACCCGCCCAGCAGGGAGGCCGCCGCATTGTCCGCGTGCCCCTCCATACCGGCCGTGACCTGCAACAACGCCTCGCGCTCCAGCTCGGGGTCCCGCCCGGCGAGCACGCACGCGGCGACCGCGCCCGCCACGGCGGCGGCCGCGGACGAGCCCAGCCCGCGCGAGTGCGGGATCGCGTTCACGCACCGCATCCGGATGCCCACGGGCTCGGCGCCGAACAGCGCCCACGCGTGGTGCATCGCCCGCACGACGAGGTGCGTCTCGTCACACGGGACCCGGCCCGCCCCCTCGCCCTCGACCTCCACCGAGACACCGCCGGAGGACGCCACGCTGACCTCGACGTCGTCGTGGAGCGACAGGGCGAGCCCCAGCGAGTCGAATCCCGGCCCCAGGTTGGCCGACGACGCGGGCACCCGCACCCGGACCTCGGTCGGCCGCCCCATCAGGCCAGCTCCAGGGCCGCCGCCACCGCCGTCGGGTCCTTTCGGACGACCTCCATCGACGGGGCCGTCGCCAGCACGGAGTCGGGGTCCTTGAGCCCGTTGCCCGTGACGGTGCACACCACGAGCTGCCCGCGGGGCAGCGTGCCGTTCGCCGAGGACTGCAGCAGCCCCGCCACCGACGCCGCGGACGCGGGCTCCACGAACACCGCCTCGCGGGTGGACAGCAGCCGGTGCGCCGCGAGGATCTCCTCGTCGGTGACGGCGGCGAACTGGCCGCCGGACTCCTCGCGGGCCGCCTGCGCACCGTTCCACGAGGCCGGGGCCCCGATCCGGATGGCCGTGGCGATGGTCTCGGGGTTCTTCACCGGCGCCCCGTGCACCAGCGGCGCCGCCCCCGCGGCCTGGTAGCCGAACATCCGCGGCAGCGCCGGGATCAGCCCGTCCGCGGAGTAGGCCTGGTAGCCCTTCCAGTACGCGGTGATGTTGCCCGCGTTGCCGACCGGCAGGCAGTGCACGTCGGGGGCCCGGCCCAGGGCGTCGCAGATCTCGTAGGCGGCGCTCGCCTGGCCCGCGATCCGGGTCGGGTTCACCGAGTTCACCAGCGCGATCGCCGGGAAGTCCGCGGTCGTCTTGCGGGCCAGCTCCAGGCAGTCGTCGAAGTTGCCGTCGATCTGCAGGATCCGGGCGCCGTGGGCCACGGCCTGGGCCATCTTGCCCAGCGCGATCTTGCCCCGGGGGACCAGCACCGCGCTCGTCATGCGGGCGCGGGCGGCGTACGCGGCGGCCGAGGCGGACGTGTTGCCGGTCGAGGCGCAGAGCACGCTCTTCTTGCCCTCGGCCAGCGCGGAGGTGACCGCCATCGTCATCCCGCGGTCCTTGAACGAGCCGGTGGGGTTGGCGCCGTCCACCTTGAGGTAGACCTCGCAGCCCGTCCTCTCCGACAGCACCGGCGCCGGGAGCAGCGGCGTGCCGCCCTCGCCCAGGGTGACGATCTCCCACCCCGGCTCGACGGGCATCCGGTCCCGGTAGGCGTTGATCACGCCGGGCCAGGGGGCGAGCGGGCTCGCGACAGGCACTGTGTCTCCGTTCGACTTCGACGACTCGGACGCGGACATCTCAGGCGCCCAGGGCGCTGACCGCACGGCCGAGCCCCTCGACGCGCAGCACGCTCTCGACCCCGAGCACCACGTCCAGCTCGGCGAGCGCCTCGACCGTCTCGTGCAGCGCCGAGTCCGGCGCCCCGTGCGTGACGACGACCAGGCGCGCGTTCCCAGCCGGCGCGGACTCGGGCTGGACCGGGGCGTCCTCCCCGCCCCCGGTCTGCCGGACGGCGGCGATGCTGACCCCGCGGCGCGCGAACTCCCCCGCGACCGCGGACAGCACACCGGCGCGGTCCGCGACCTCCAGCGACACGTGGTAGCGGGTGGATACGTCCCCGATCGGACGCACGGGCAGGCTCGCGTAGGCCGTCTCGCGCGGGCCGCGCCCGCCGCCGACCCGGTTGCGCGCGACCGCGACGAGGTCGCCGAGGATCGCGCTGGCGGTGGGCGCGCCACCGGCACCCTGGCCGTAGAACATGAGCTGGCCCGCGGCGTCCGCCTCGACGAACACGGCGTTGAACGCCTCGTCGACGCCCGCCAGCGGGTGGGTCTTCGGGATCATCGCGGGGTAGACCCGCGCGGACACCGACTCGGGTGCTCCCCCGGTCCCCGGCACGCGCTCGCAGATGGCCAGCAGCTTGATCGCGCAGCCCAGGCCGTCCGCGGCGGCGATGTCCGCGGCGGTGACTCGGCGGATGCCCTCGCAGTACACGTCCGCGGCGGTCACCCTCGTGTGGAAGGCGATGGTGGCGAGGATCGCGGCCTTGGAGGCGGCGTCGTAGCCGTCCACGTCCGCGGTGGGGTCCGCCTCGGCGTACCCGAGGCGGGTGGCCTCCTCCAGCGCGTCCGCGTACCCGGCGCCGGAGGCGGCCATCGCGGAGAGGATGAAGTTCGTGGTGCCATTGACGATCCCGGCGACCCGGGTGATCCGGTCCCCGGCCAGCGACTCGCGCAGCGGCCGCAGCAGCGGGATCGCGCCTGCCACCGAGGCCTCGTAGTAGAGGTCCACCCCGGCGGCGTCCGCGGCCTCGGCGAGGGTGGCCCCGTCCTCGGCGAGCAGCGCCTTGTTCGCGGTGACCACCGACTTGCCGGACTTGATCGCCTGCAGCAGCAGGCTGCGGGCGGGCTCGATCCCGCCGACGACCTCGACGACGACGTCCACGTCGTCCCGCGCGACGAGCGCGGCGGAGTCCGTGGTCAGCAGCTCCTGCCGCACCCCGGAATGCCGGTTGGGCCGCCGCACGGCGATGCCTGCCAGCTCGACGGGCGCGCCGACGCGGGCCGCGAGGTCCGCGGCCTGGTCCTCCAACAGCCGGACCACCTCGGTGCCGACGGTGCCGCAGCCCAACAGCGCGACCCGCACGGGCCTGTTCACCGGCTCACTCACGGTCGGATCATCCCTGTTCGGCGGGTGTGCCGACAGACCGGGGTGCGCGCACTCACGGCGAGACCTCGAGCCGGAACTGGTCGTCCTCGGTCTCCCGGCGCAGGATCAGCCGCGCCCGGCCCTCCCGCACCGCGACGACGGCCGGTCGCGGCAGCCGGTTGTACGAGCTGGCCATCGAGTAGCAGTACGCGCCGGTCGCGGCCACCGCGAGCAGGTCGCCGGGGGCGAGGTCACCGGGCAGCCAGCAGTCGCGGACCACGATGTCCCCGGACTCGCAGTGCTTGCCGACGACCCGCGACAGCAGGGGCGTGGAGTCCAGGGTGTCCACCGCCGAGGCCCGGGAGACCAGGCGGCAGTCGTACAGCGCGTCGTACAGGGCGGTGCGGATGTTGTCGCTCATCCCGCCGTCCACGGAGACGTAGCGCCGGGACCCGACGCCGAGCGGGACCTCCTTGAGCGTGCCGACCTCGTAGAGCGTGATGCCGCCCGGTCCGGCGATCGCCCGCCCCGGCTCGACGGCGATGTCCGGCACGTCCAGGTCCTCGGCCGCGCACTCCCGCTCGACGATCGTGCGCAGCTCCTCCGCCAGCGCCGGGACGCTCAGCGGGTCCTCGTCCGGGCGGTAGGCGATGCCCACGCCGCCGCCGAGGTCCAGCGTGGTCAGCTGCGGCAGGTCGCCGTGCTCGCGGCGCAGCTGGGCCAGGAGCCGGACGACGCGGTGCGCGGCGACCTCGAACCCCTCGGTGTCGAAGATCTGTGAGCCGATGTGGCTGTGCAGCCCGACCAGCTGCAGGTGGGGGGCCTTGAGCACCCGTCGGACCGCCTCGGCGGCGTCCGAGTCCTTGCCGCCGGAGATCGAGAACCCGAACTTCTGGTCCTCGTGCGCGGTCGCGATGAACTCGTGGGTGTGTGCCTCC
This sequence comes from Pseudonocardia xishanensis, assembly GCF_039541715.1. Taxonomy (NCBI): domain Bacteria; kingdom Bacillati; phylum Actinomycetota; class Actinomycetes; order Pseudonocardiales; family Pseudonocardiaceae; genus Pseudonocardia; species Pseudonocardia xishanensis. The sequence continues at coordinate 17,646 of NZ_BAABGT010000016.1, read as the reverse complement.
ACCCCGACGGTCACCCGGACCATCACGGGCTGCACGCGACCCTGCTCCCCCGCCACCGCGTCAAGCCGGGTGATCTCGTGGAACGAGTCCAGCACCACGCGGCCGACCCCCGCCTCGACGGCCTGCTCCAGCTCGGCGACGGACTTGTTGTTGCCGTGCAGGGCGATCCGACCGGCCGGGAACTGCGCCCGCAGCGCGACGGCGAGCTCCCCGCCGCTGCAGACGTCCAGGCTCAGCCCCTCCTCGGCCACCCACCGGGCGATCTCGACGGAGAGGAACGCCTTGGCGGCGTAGTGCACGTTCGACGCGCCGAACGCGGCGGCGAACTCCGCGGCGCGCGACCGGAAGTCCCCCTCGTCGATCACGAACAGCGGGGTGCCGAAGCGCTCCGCCAGCTCGGTGACGGGCACGCCGGCGACCTCGAGCACGCCGTTCGCGGCGCGCGCGGCGTTGCGGGGCCAGACCGCGGGCGCCAGGTGGTCCAGCTCGGCGGGCGACCCCGGGCGGGGTCCCGCGGTCTCGGGCGGGGCCTGGATGCCGCCGTGCAGCGGGCCCGCGGGGTGCGCTCTCACATCCGCTCCGGTGCGCTCACGCCCAGCAGCGCCAGGCCGTTGGCGAAGACCTGCCGGGCCGCGACGCACAGCGCCAGCCGCGCGCGGTGCAGCTCGGTGATCTCCTCGTCCCCCATCGGCAGGACCCGGCAGGAGTCGTAGAACTTGTGGTACGCGCTGGCCAGGGACTCGAGGAAGCGCGCCACCCGGTGCGGTTCGCGCAGCTCCGCCGCGGACCGCACGACCTCCGGGAACTCCCCGATCGTCCGGATCAGGTCGCCCTCGCGCGGGTGCTCCAGCAGGCCGTACCCGGTGCCGGGGGTGAGCCCGAGCTCCGCGGCGTTGCGGGCCAGCGAGGCCAGCCGGGCGTGCGCGTACTGCACGTAGAACACCGGGTTGTCGTTGCTGCGCCTGGTCAGCAGGTCCAGGTCGATGTCCAGCGACGAGTCCACCGACGAGCGGATCAGCGAGTACCGCGCCGCGTCCACGCCCACGGCCTCGACCAGGTCGTTCATCGTGACGACGTTGCCCGCCCGCTTGCTCATCCGGACCGGCTGGCCGTCCTTGACCAGGTTGACCAGCTGCCCGATCAGCACCTCGACGACGGCCGGGTCGTCCCCGAACGCCGCGGCGGCCGCCTTGAGTCGCGCCACGTAGCCGTGGTGGTCGGCGCCGAGCATGTAGATGCAGAGGTCGAAGCCGCGGGCCCGCTTGTCCCGCAGGTAGGCGAGGTCGCCCGCGATGTAGGCCGGGCGCCCGTCGCTCTTGATCACGACCCGGTCCTTGTCGTCCCCGTAGTCCTTCGAGCGCAGCCACCACGCCCCGTCCGCCTCGTACAGCGCGCCGGAGTCCTTCAGCTGCGCGACGACGCCCTCGACGGCGCCGGACTCGTGCAGCGAGTTCTCGTGGAACCAGACGTCGAAGTCGGTCCCGAAGTCGTGCAGGTCCTGCTTGATCTCGGCGAACATGAAGCCGACGCCCACCCGCCGGAAGATCTCGTCCTGCTCCGGGGAGCCGAGCGCCTTCGGCTCGGCCGCGACCACCCGGGCGGCGATGTCCGCGATGTAGGCGCCGCCGTAGCCGTCCTGCGGGGCGGGCTCGCCCTTCGCGGCCGCGACCAGCGAGCTGACGAACCGGTCGATCTGCGCGCCTGCGTCGTTGAAGTAGTACTCGCGGGTGACCTTGGCGCCCCGGGCGGAGAGCACCCGTCCCAGCGCGTCCCCGACGGCGGCCCAGCGGGTGCCGCCCAGGTGCAGCGGGCCCGTCGGGTTGGCGGAGACGAACTCCAGGTTGACGTTGCGCGCGGAGAGCTCGTCCCCGGTGCCGTAGCCGGCGCCCGCGGCGAGTACCTCGCCGACCAGGGCACCCTGCGCGTCCGCGGCGAGCCGCAGGTTCAGGAAGCCGGGGCCCGCGATCTCCGCGTGCGCGATCCCGGGGGCCTCGGCCAGCTCCTCCGCCAGCCACCCGGCCAGGTCCCGCGGCGGCACCCCGGCCTTCTTGGCGGTACGCAGTGCGACGTTGGTGGCGTAGTCGCCGTGCTCGGGGTTGCGCGGCCGCTCGACGCCCACGTCGGCCGGGAGGGCGGCGGTGTCCAGCCCGCGGGCGTCCAGCACCGCCAGCGCAGCGGTCCGGACCAGGTCGGCGAGCACGTCGGGAGTCACCAGACGAGGATAGGAGACCGCACTCACCGGTTTCTCAGGCGGCGCTCCTATGCTCTCCGCAACTGCCGACCGGGTGATATTCGCGCCCCCGAGCTTCTCTGGACGGACATGGCGAGCGGGAAGACCAGCAAGACGAACCGGAAGAACGCCCGGGGCTCGGTGGTGGCCCAGAAGTCCACGCCGTGGGGTCTCATCGCGGGCGTGCTCGTGGTGGTGCTGTTCGCGGGCGCGATCTTCGGCTACGCCGCGCTGCGCAGCAACCAGAACGACACCGCCCAACAGGCCCTCGCGCCGTTCGTGCCGAGCGACACCAACCGCGACCCGTCCACGCAGATCCAGGGCGTCGTCACGGCCACCTACCCGGCGGGCCAGCACGTGAACCCGAACCAGCAGGTCGCCTACCAGCACTCCCCGCCCTACGGCGGCGCGCACGACGGCTACTGGGCCACCTGCATGGGCACGGTCTACCCCGACGCGGTGCGCCAGGAGAACCTCGTGCACTCCATGGAGCACGGCGCCGTCTGGATCGCCTACAACCCGGACCAGGTCTCGGGCGCGGCGCTGGACACCCTGCGCGCCAAGGTGGACGGCCAGCCGTACACCGCGATGTCCCCGTACCCGGGCCTCGACCAGCCGATCTCGCTGCAGTCCTGGGGCCACCAGCTCAAGCTGAGCGACGCGAACGACCCGCGGGTGGACCAGTTCATCACCGCGCTGCGCCGCAACCAGTACCAGTACCCCGAGGTCGGGGCGAGCTGCCAGGAGATGGGCGCGGGCGCCTTCACCCAGAACGCGCCGCCCGCCTTCGCGCCGACGCCCTCGACGGCGGCGGTGAACGGCCTCACGGTCGTGGCCGAGGACGGCGGCGCGGGCACCACCCAGGCCACCAACGAGATGCAGACGCCCCGGCGATGAGCGCCGAGACCCAGCTGCCCCCGCCCCCCGCCGTCGACGACCCGCCCACCGGCGGGTCCGGCGGCGGTGGCGGCGGCGAGCCGCGTTGGGTGCGACCGCTCGTCGTCGTCGGGGTGGTGCTCGCGCTGCTGCTGCTCGGTGGGGCGGGCGGGATGCTGTTCGCCCAGCGGGGCACGGACGCGACGTCGGCGCCCGACGGGAGCTCGGTGGACGTCCAGTTCGCCCAGGACATGACCGTGCACCACGAGCAGGCCACGCTGATGGCGGCGTGGGAGCGGGACCACACCACCGATCCCGCGCTCGCCCAGCTCTCCTTCGACATCGAGACCACCCAGCTCCAGCAGATCGGTCGGATGCAGGGGTGGCTCGGGCTGTGGGGGCAGGCGGCGTTCCCGGTCGGGCGGCCGTACATGACGTGGATGTCCGGGGACATGGCCGGGCACTCGATGGGCTCGATGGGCGCCGCAGCGGGTGCCGCTCGGATGCCGGGCATGGCGTCGGACGCCGAGCTGGCCGCGCTGCGCTCGTCGTCGGGCCCCCAGCTGGACGTCCTGTTCCTGCAGCTCATGCTGCGCCACCACGAGGGCGGCGCGGAGATGCTGGCGGACGCCGCCGCCCACGCGTCGGTCCCCGAGGTCCGCAACCTGGCGGCCCAGATGCTGTCCTCGCAGAGCAGCGAGTCGCAGTACATGACCGCCCTGCTCACCGAGCGGGGCGCACAGCCCCTCCCGATGAACTGATCGCCGGGTGTTGTAGGGTCTCCCTCGTCGCCGCGGGAGACCGCGACCGGGTCGCAAGGCCCCCGTAGCTCAGGGGATAGAGCACCGCCCTCCGGAGGCGGGAGCGCAGGTTCGAATCCTGCCGGGGGCACCATCTCAGCGTTTCCAGGTTCGCGACCGCGAAACGACTGACGTTCGTGGCACGAGTGCGTCACCGTCTACGCCGGCACCGATCCCACACCACCCGCGAGCGCTACGACGACCTGATCCGGCTCCACATCCTGCCACCGTCCGGGGACCTCCAGGCCGCCGAGCTCGACGCCGAGCTCCTGGAGCGCTTCTACGCGCGCCTGCACCGCTGCCGGTCCCTGTGCAAGGGGAAGGCCCGCGCCGGGCACACCTGCCGCCCGCTGAGCTCCAGCACGACACGGAAGATCCACTACATCATCCGCGGAGCCCTCGCCCGCGCCGTCCGGTGGCGCCACCTGGGTGTGAACAAGGCCGAGATGGCGATCGCACCCTCGCCACAGCGCACCGAACCCGACCCGCCCGGCGCCGACGAGGCTGCACGCCTTCTCAACGCGGCGTGGAGCGGTCCAGAGTGGGGCCTCCTGCTCTGGCTCACCGGGCCGCGGCGGGGCGAGGTCTCAGCGCTCCGCTGGCGCCACATCGACTTCGAGCGCGGCCTGCTCACCGTGCACCGCAGCAACGCGCCGACCAAGGCCGGGATCATGGAGAAGCAGACCAGGACCGGCCCGGCCCGGATGAATGCGCTCGACGAGGACACCGTCGAGCTGTTGACAACGCACCGTCAACGCGGGGAGAGCCGCTGCGATGAGCTCGGTATCACCCTGAGCTCCTCCGTGGCGTAGCGCCGTCCGGTGTGGCCGAGGGTGGACGCCTCGTCCCACTGCTGCGGGTCACGGAGACGCTCGTCGCGCGGGTCGATGAACCGCTCGTACAGCGCGGTCATGTCGTGGTGGTCGACCAGCCCGCGGAAGCCGAGCGCGTCGGCACCACGGCCGTGCCGGCGGCCCGGGGGCTCGCCCGCCGCGACGGCGCCCGTGTAGTAGTTCTCTCGGCCGGTCGCGACGGCGTCGAGCAGGTAGCCGGCGGAGTGCCCGGAGGAGATCGTCAGCACGACAGGAGCCCCGCTCGCCTGGGAGCCGCCGCAGGCGGGGCAGCCTCGACACCGAGGCGTCGGACCCGAGATGCTCCTGGATAAGGGCTCGCGCTCGGCGCCTCACCGGTCGTTCGGAGTGTGCTGGGCCAATTCCAGCTCTGCGATCCTGCCGGCCCTGCGCCTGACGGCCGGGCTGGGAACTGCCCTGTGGTCGCGCGGAGCGCCTCGCTTGCCTGCGTGAACCGTCGCGGCGCGGAAGTCACGAGGCGATACCCCGAAAGCCGTCTTGAAGGTGCGGGAGAAGTGACTGGCGTCCGCGAACCCCCACCGAGCCGCGATCGCGGCCACCGGACGGTCCCCGTCCGCGAGCTCCTGCCGGGCCCGGTCCAGCCTGCGCGTCCGCACGACCTGGCGGAAGGTTTCCCCGTTCCGCTCGAAGAGGCGGTAGACGGTGCGCACGGACACCGCGTGGGCGGCGGCGATCGCCTCCGGCGAGAGCTCGGCATCGAGCAGATGCCGGTCTATCCAGCTGTCCATGCTGGCCCGTAGGGCCGGTTCGACCGCGGCGTCCGCGGCCCATCCCCCCGGGTCCGGTTGAAGTGCCCCGGCCACCAGCTGGATCGCCGCCTGCCGGGCCGCGGTGCGCGCCGGGCCCGCCATGCCCGGGAGGGTCCTGGCCAGGGTGCCCAGGTAGCCGTCGAGGAGCGCGACGGCGGGATTGTCCGGCCGCAGTTCGACGCAGCCATGCCGAGGCCCCATCCCCGTGGCCTCGGCCAACGCCCGGCTGGGGACGACCAGGCAGCGCTTGCGGTAGGCGGTGGTGACCTCGAAGTGCATGTCGCTGCCGCCGCTGAGGGCCACCCCGCCCCCGGGATGCACGTCGACGACCATCCCGCCCTGGGCGACGTGCTCCCGGCCGGTCACGTCGACGATGACCGCGAGGTAGTCGTCGTCGTCCGTCGCGAGGTGCGCGTGCCCGCGGCGACCGCGGAACGGGTCGCTCGAACACTCGACGAGAGCGAGGTCGTCCACCCACTGGCGGCGAACCCGTCCCCGGAAGCTGCGGGCGGCGCCGTCCGGGAGCCGGACTGACATCGGCAGAAGGGTCCGGGAGAGGATCTCCTCCCAGACCTCCTCCCGGCTCCCGGGTGGCGTCCCGTCGAGGGAGCACCACTGGTCGCTGCGCACGCCGTCCTGCTCCACGACGACGGTCAGCCGACCTTGGTCACGAAACCGGCGTCGACGTTCATGACGAGGCCGGTCACGTACCTCGCCTCGTCCGAGGCGAGGTAGAGCACGGCGTTGGACACGTCGGCAGCCTCGATCCACGGCACGGGCAAGGTGTGCATCGTCTGGAACGCGTCGGCGAACTGCTCTTGCTCGGTGGCGCCGAACGCGGAGTAGAAGTCGTCGTTCTGAATCATCGGCGTGTCCACCGTCGTCGGGTTGACCGTGTTGACCCGGACAGCATAGGGCGACAGCTCGTTGACCAGTGAGCGCATCAACCCGATCACGCCGTGCTTGGACGCCGAGTAGTGCGAGTACCCGCCGAATCCCATCATCCCGGCGATCGAGCTGGTGAGGATGATCGACCCACCGTCGCCCTGCCGGATCAGGTGCGGCACGGCTGCCTTCACGGTCCGCCACACGCCGCCGAGATTGATCGCGACGAGCTCGTCGAACTGATCCTCGGACAGCTCCCACGACAGCCCAGCACCGACCACGCCCGCGTTGGCGACGACGACGTCGAGCCTGCCGAGCTCCTCCACCCCACGCTGGACGGCATCGATCAGCGCCGCGAGGTCCCGGACGTCGGCCACGGCGGTGACGATCCGGCGGTCGAGCTTCTCCACCAGCGCGGCGGTGTGAGCGAGGTCCGCGGCGTCGGGCATCGCGTAGCGGATCGTGGGGACGCCGTCGCAGCGGTCGACGGCGATGATGTCGGCTCCCTCCTCGGCGAGCCGTAGTGCGTGTGAGCGTCCCTGTCCGCGGGCAGCGCCCGTCACGAGTACGACCTTGCCGTCCATGCGTCCCATCGGTGCTCCTCCTCGTCGTCGAGCAGTTCTCGCGCAGCGGTCGGGCCCCGGGGCGGCCCTGCACGGGCCGGCCCCGGGGCGCCCTCGGGTCAGGCCAGGGTGACGTCGAGGCGTGGGCGACTCTCGACGGCGGCAGCCATCCGCTTGACCCGCTCCGGGTCGATGTTCAGGGCCTCGGCGGTGAACACGGTCGGCCAGACCTTCCCGTCCACCCCCCATGTCCCGCTCGGCACCTCGTTGATGATCACGAACACTCGCGCGTCCCCGGTGCCGTCCGTGCCGTCGGCTTCCAGGACGAGGTCCGTGACCTCGCGGATCATGCCTTCGATGCGTTCGTAGTCCATGAAGCCGACCATCACGCTCACGGTCACCTTGTAGACGTTCTGCCGCAGCGGGCGCCCGCCCGCGGAGATCGTGTCCGCGGGCCGCTCGTCCAGGTAGGCCCAGGCGATCGACTGTGACGAATCGGTGATCTCGATTCCCTCCCAGCGCAGGCAGGCCGAGGACAGGGACGCGAGCAGCTTCTTCTTGGCCTCGGCGTCGAACGCGCCGGCCGGGTGGATGATCTCGACCAGTGGCATGACAGTGACTCCTCGTCGTTGAGTACAGATGGGTCGGACGGGCGAGAGGGATTCAGGGCTGGAGGTGTTCGACGAACCAGTCGGTCGCGGCAGTGCTGGAGACCGAGAACCCGTCGACGTAGGCGTCGAAGTGGCCGCCCGGCAGGATGACGATCTTCTTGGGCTCGCGTGCCCTCTCGTAGGCATCGATCGCCAGCCGCGTCGGGGTGAGGTGATCGTGCTGCGCGGGCATCAGCAGCAGCGGCGTCGGGCTGATCGCCGCGATGTGCGCGACGGGCTCGTACTCGGTGAACATCTCGACGCTGCGCAACGTCGTCTCGTTCCGCCACGCCGGGGCGCGAAGCTTCGCGGTGTCGGTGAACCACGTCCAGGAGTCCGCGGTGGGCAGGGCGGCGGGCCCGAGGGGGTCCTCGCTGACCACCGGGATCATCGCCGGCGAGTCTCCGGCGTACCGGGCCTCGCGGTCCACGTCGAAGGACTCGCGCAGACCGCCGACGAAGTCCGCTCGAACCAGCGCGTACAGGTTGGCCAGGCCGCTGACCAGCGGCACCTGGCTCACCACGGCCTTGACCCGACGGTCGATCGCGGCGACGACCAGCACGTGGGCGCCGGAGTAGCTGCTCCCCCACACCCCGATCCGCTGCGGATCGGTCTCCGCCAGCGTCGACGCGAACGTGATCGCGTGCCGGTAGTCCCGCACCTGTGCGACCGGGTCGATCTCCTGGCGGGGCTCACCGTCGCTCGCCCCGAAGTTGCGGTGGTCGTAGACCACCGCGTTGAGCCCGGCGGCGGCGAAGGCCTCGGCATAGACGTCGAGGTACATCTCCTTCACCGCGGAGAAGCCGTGGGTCGCGACGATCGTCGGGGCGGGGCCCGTCGCTCCCTCGGCCGGGTAGAACCAGCCTCGCAGGGTGACGCCCTCGGCGTCGAACTCGATGTCCCGTCTGGTCACGTCGAACCTCCGATGTGCGGCGTCGATGCCGCCGTGGGTCCGACCCCGTGTCGGGGCCGGCTCGGCAGGACCAACGATCGCGGATCGGAGGTGCCCGGGTCATGAACTCGGGCGCCACGAACTGGAAGGCGCCCGCCATGCCCGGCTCGGGTCAGAGCGGCTGGTCGGCCCCGTAGAAGTGCTCCCCCTCGACGTCTCCGGCGAGCTTCTCCCCCAGCGCCCGGGAGAACGTGAGGGCGGCCCGCAGCGGCCGGTGATGGATGGCGACGTGGACGATCCGCTCGTCCTCGTTCTTGGTCAGAACCGTCACCCCCTGCAGGGCGACGCCCCCGAACGCGGTGGCCTCCCATTCCAGGTAGCTGCGACGGCCGGTGGTCGACTCCTGGGTGAAGACCAGCGACTCGTAGATGGTGCTCGCCGCCGCCATCACCGTCTGGACGGCCTCTCGCCCGACGACCGGTGTGAAGAGCACGCTGGCGTGCAGCTCGACCTCTGCCGCGAGGGCATCGGCGAAGGAGGTCGCGGACTTGTCCGCGAACGCCGTCGTCCACCCCTGCGGGCGCACCCCGGCCGAGGTGTTCGCCCCGGGCCGGAGCTCGGCGAGGAACGCGTCCAGGAGCGCGGCGACGGCGGCGGGCTGCTCGACGTGCGCCCAGTGGCCCGCTCCGGGGACGGCCGCGACCTCGCTGCGGGCGAACCGCGGGGACACGGCCGCGGCCACGAGCTCGTCGGAGACGAACGGGTCCGCCGCGCCGCGCACGATCAGGACCGGGCCCGCGAACGAGCTCGACGCGGGGGCGTCCGGAACGCCGTCGTTCCAGCTGTCCGCAGCGGCCGCCACGGCGTCGGGGGCGACCCGGGCGCCCGCCTCCACGAGCCGCTCCAGCTCCCCCTCCGGGAACGACGCGCTGAGCTGCAGCCGCACGCCGCGCTGCTGCTCCGCGTTCCCGCCCAGGGCGCGGAAGGGCTCGATCGCCTCGGCCGGGAGCCCGCTCCCCCCGAGCGGGATGGGCGTGAGCAGCACGAGGCCCGCCACCCGCTCCGGCCGGGCGACACCCACCAGCTCGGCGATCTGCGCCCCCATGCTCTGGCCCACCACGACGACCGGCCCGTCCGTGGCGTCCAGCGCGGAGACGACGTCGGCCGCATACCGCTCCAGGGTGATCGGCCCGGGCTCGTCGGGCCGGCCGCTCATGCCGGCCAGGTCGACCGCGACGGTGGTCGGCCCGGGCGAGGTGAGCGCGGCGGTGACGCCGTCCCACACCCGCGCGTCGTCGAGGAAGCCGTGCACGAGGAGGAGGGTGAGGGGCTGGTCCGCAGTGACCATCGTTGCTCCTGGGCAGTGGGATCGAGAATCAGTGGGATCGAGAATCCGGGGGGCCGAGCCGGGGGGGCGAGGATCAGGGTGCGGTCGAGCCGGAGGCCGACCAGTCCGAGGTGTCGATGGGCGAGAAGTCCGTGGGTTTCGCGTCGAGGCGTTGCATGCGCCTGCCGGCCCGCAGGTCGAGGAGGTCCTCGTCGAGGGGGGTGGTGAAGACGCTCTCGACCAGCGTGTACTCGGCCGCGAGGCGGCCGACCGGGGCGAGTGCGCTCGTGTCGATCCGGCCGCCGTCGAGGTAGAGGTCGTCGCGGACGTGGAACCGCTCGACGATGCCGAGGACGATGTGGTCGTCGAGGTCGCCGACCGGGATGATCCGTTCCAGCCGGCACTCGAAGGAGATCGGTGCGCCCTCGATCCGCGGGGCCCTGACGACCTCGCTGGGCGCCTTCCGTAGCCCGACCGCCTCGAACTCGTCGACGTCGGAGGGGAACTCGGCGGCGGTCCGGTGCATCCGGTGGGCGTGCTCGAGGGTCACGAGGTTCGTCACGAACTCCCCGGTGTCCCGGATGTTGACGAAGGTGTCCTTCAGCTCGCCGGTCGAGCGGGGCTGCATCGCGAGCGACACCATCGGCGGCTTGCGCCCGGCTCCGGTGAAGAACGAGATGGGGGCGAGGTTCGCGACGCCGTCGGTCGAGAGCGTGCTCACCCAGCCGATCGCGCGCGGCAGAATGCTGCCGATCAGGAGCTTGTACGCGGCGGTGGGGTCGAGCGTCGCCCCGTCGATGATCATCAGATCCGCTCCGACCCCGAGTGGCGCGGCCGTCTCACGGCGACCGTCGATGACGTAATCGTACATCCTATGTCTACTTCGCCACAAGTCTCGGGCGTGAGCACGAAGACGCAGCCCCGACAGAATCGACTACTCTCGAGTTATGTCCCTCTCGGCGACCCTCTCGGCGACGGAGCGCTACGGCACCGCCCTGGCCCCCAACGGGCTCGTCCTCGTCCAGGACCTGCTGAACACCCGGCCCGCGGGCAGGCCGCGCCGGCCCGACCTGCTCGACGACGTCGCGAGCGCCCAGGGCTGGCTGGAGCGCGCGGTGGAGCTGTGGAGCGCCCACGCCGACCGGCCCGCGCCCGCGATCACGCTGTCCGAGCAGGAGCTGCCGCGCCTGCGTGCGCTCCGGGACCATCTCCGCCAGGCACTGCGGCTGCGCAGACACCCGGACGAGCAGCCGGACTACGAGCTCGGGCCGGAGCATCCCCTCGCCTTCGCCGCCGACCTGCGGCTGACCCTGGACCGCGACGGCACCCTCACCGTCGACCCGAGCGGCGCCGGGGGGTCCTGGGTCGTCGCCGCGGTGCTCGGCGAGATCCAGCGGGCCCGGATCCTCGACACCTGGCGTCGACTCAAGGTGTGCGGCAACGACAGGTGCCTCGGCGCCTTCTACGACCGGTCCCGCAACAACAGCGGCGTCTGGCACGACGTGCACGTGTGCGGCAACGCCGCCAACCTGCGCGCGTCCCGGGCGCGGCGGCGCGCGGCGGGAGGCCTCACGCCCGGGGGATGACCGGGAGCGACAGCGCCGAGGGCCGCGACCGGTCGTGGTGGACGGTCTGGGTCGCCTTCCGCGTCGTCGTCGCACGGACGGACGGCTCGCCGGTGTTGGGATTGCGGTCCCAGCGCGGGAAGTCGCTCGACGTCACGTGCAGCCGGAGCGCGTGCCCCGGGAGGACGGCGTGGCCGATGTTCCCCAGTTCGATCTCCACCTCGTGGACGGAGCCGGGCTCCAGGAGGGACGGCTCGTCGTAGCCGTCCCGGTAGCGCATCCGCACGAGCCCCTCGGCCAGGTTATGCACGAACCCGTCCGGATGGACGTCGGAGACGACCGCGACGAAGTCCGTGTCCGGGGCGTCGGTGGCCACGAAGAGCCGGAGGGACAGCGGCCCGGTGATCTCCAGGACGTCGTCCACGGGCGGGGCGGTGTAGACGAGGACGTCGGCGCGCGCCTGGTTCGCCCGCTGGTCCCGCACCCCGCCGCCGACGTAGCGGCCGCCCGCCGTCGGGACCGGGTCGTCGGGGTCGTAGACATAGACGTCGGCGGTCTCGTCACCGGGCGTTTCCGCGGCGAGGGATCCGTTGTCGTGCAGGTACATCCGGGTCGTCCGGGTGCGGGCGAGCGGCCACTCCGCCTCGTCGCGCCACCGGTTCTCCCCCATCACGAACAGCCGCACGGGAGCCTGCGGAAGGCCCTCGCGGCCGTCGCGCACGAAGTGGTCGAACCAGGCCTTCTGCATCTGCAGCACCGGGTAGGCGGCCTCCGGGCCGAAGTCGATGTCCCCGGTGCCGCCCGAGGTGGGCCGGCTGTACGGGAGCAGGTGTGACCACGGGCCCATGAACAGGGCCTGGCTCTCGCGCGCCCCCGCCGACATCGCCGCCGCCTGCAGCCCGGTGAAGTACTGCGGGGTGTCCCGGTTCGCGATGTCGTACCAGGAACCGACGTGCAGCATCGGCACGTCGATGTTCTGCAGCTGACGGCGCAGGTCCACCGTCCACCAGTACGGGCCGTCCTTCTCGTGGTGGAGGATGTCGGCGAGGAACGGCGCCCCCTGCCCGAACCGCTCGACCCAGTCCCGGATCGGCAGGTGCCGCAGCGCGTCGTCGGTGAGCGGGGAGAACCGCATCTCCGGGTCCGCCTTGAGCTTCTCCAGCTCGGCCAGCCGCTCGACGTCGCCGGCCTCGGCGAGCACGTCCTGCGCCATGTTCATGAAGTAGCTCAGGGTCCAGGACAGCTCGAGCGCGCCCTGGTTGTACCAGTAGTTCTCGTAGGCGCCGAGGTAGGCGGACACGGGGATGCACGTCACCAGGTGCGGCGGGCGCTGGGTCGCGGCGAGGTACTGCGAGAGCGCGCCGTAGGACTGGCCGAAGGTGCCGACCCGGCCGTTGGAGCCCGGCAGACCGGCCGCCCATTCGATCGCGTCGTAGCCGTCGCGCGCCTCGTAGACGAACGGGTACCAGGCGCCCTCGGACCCGAACCGCCCACGCGTGTTCTGGACGACCGTGAGGTAGCCGTGCGACGCGTAGTAGTGCGCCTCGCTGAAGTCCTCGGCCAGGTCGTTGGCCTGCTTCCCGTACGGGGTACGCCGCAGCAGGGTCGGGGCCCGGTCGACCCCGACGGGCCGGTAGACGTCCGTGAGCAGCGACTTCCCGTCCCGGGTCCGCATCACCACGTCCGGCTCGCGCGTCACCTCGTGGGGGCCACGCAGCGTCTCCAGGTTCACGACCGGTACCTCCGAGGTGCAACGGCGTCGTTTCGACAGAACCATACACATTATGAGTCAGTCCGGAAGACCGCTCGACAGCCTTGCGAGGACACAGACATACACATTATGGTTCTGTCGCAGACCATCACTCTGCACACCGCCGTGAGGAACGATGACCGAGATCCAGCTGTCCTGTGCGTTCGCCACCGCAGCCGACTCGCCCGAGCACATCCAGGTCGCCGAGGAGCTCGGCTACCGCCGCGCCTGGCTCTACGACGTGCCCCAGCAGGGTCCGGACGTGTGGCTCGCACTCGCCCTGGCGGCGCAGCGGACCACCCGCATCGGGCTCGGCCCCGGCGTGCTGGTCCCGAGCCTGCGCCATCCCATGGTGAACGCGACGCAGACCCTGTCGCTGCAGGCGATGGCACCGGGGCGGGTGGCGGTCGCGTTCGGCACCGGCTTCAGCGGCCGGGCCGCGATGGGCGCGAAGCCGCTCCCGTGGGCGTTCATGGGCCGCTACATCACGGCCTACCAGGGACTGTTGCGCGGGGAGACCGTCGAGTGGGAGGAGGCGCGCATGAGGCTGCTGCCACCCGAGCCGGACGCCGCCGGGCTTCCCCCCGTCCCGCCGATCCTCGTCGCCGCCCTGGGCCCCAAGGGAGCGGCGTGCGCCCGGGCCGTGGGCGCGGACGGGATCTTCGCCGTCGGTGCACCACCCGCCGCGGCGGCGGAGCACCGGTGGGTGGCGTTGCTCGTCGGCGGGACCGTCCTGGATCCGGACGAGGACCCGACCGGGCCCCGGGTGCAGGAGGCGGCCGGACCCACCTGGGCGATCACCTACCACTTCCCGTACACGCTGGGCGGGCCCGTCGCGCTGAATGACGTGCCGGGCGGCCGGGCCTGGGTCGACGTCGTCGAGCGCACGCCTGCCCCGGATCGGCACCACGCCGTCCACCAGGGACATCTCGTCCGGCTTACCGACGCGGACCGGGCGGCCTGGGACGCGGGCGGCGCCGCCCTCCTCACGGGGACGACCCTCACCGGCAGCCCCGCGCACGTCGGCGCGGCGGTGGCCGGCCTGGCGGAACGCGGGGTGACCGAGATCGTCTTCCAGCCGTCCGGCCCCGACGTCCGACGCGAACTCACCGCCTTCCGCGACGCCGTGCGCGCGACCGTCCCGGCGTGAGCCCCACCTCGAGGAAAGGAGCACGTCCATGTCCCCGCTGGACCTGAGCATCGAGGACGGCGTCGCCACGCTCGTCCTGGACAACCCGCCACAGAACCGGATCGGCGTCGAGCTGGTCGCCGAGCTGGAGGAGGCGGTCCACGCGATCGGCGCGGGCCCGGCGCGCGCAGTCCTGCTCCGCGCCGAGGGACCGGACTTCAGCTTCGGCGGTGACATCGAGCCCTGGCCCGAGTGGGGCCGCGACGAGATGCGGGCGAACTTCGGGCGCTTCATGCAGGCGTTCAACCAGTTCGAGCGACTGCCGATCCCCACGATCGCCGCCGTGCAGGGCCTGTGCTTCGGCGGCGGGCTGGAGCTGGCCGTCCGCGCCGACGTCGTCATCGCGGGCGAAGGCGCCCGGTTCGGCCACCCCGAGCAGTCGATCGGGATCGTCACCCTGCTCGGCGGCGTCTACCGCGTCGCGGAGCGCGCCGGCCGGGCCAAGGCCATCGAGTGGGCGTTGACCTCCGAGCAGGTCCCCGCCGCGGAGATGGAGCGATTCGGCGTGGTCAACCGCGTCGTGCCGGACGCGGACCTGGTCGCCGAGGCGGCGGCGTTCGCGCAGCAGGTCGCGCACGGGCCGACGCGGGCCCACGCGGCGCACAAGGCACTGCTGCGCACCTGGGCCGTCGGCGGTGTGGCGGCTGCGGACGAGATCATGTTCGACGTCGCGCTCCCGCTCTGGGACACCGAGGACACCGCGACGGCGATCCCCGCCGCGGTGAAGGCCTTGCAGGCCGGCCTGCCCCGGCAGCCCCACCCCTTCCAGGGCCGATGAGCCCGCTGCCCACCCCGCGTCACGACGAGGAACGACCATGACCGAGCTCCGCTACGACGTGTTCGTGGCCCCCTCCATCCCGACCGCGACCACGGACCTCCCGCCTGACCTCGACCAGCGTGTCTGGTCACCGATCTCCGCGACCCTCGTCTCGGGCGAGCGGGACGCCGTCCTCGTCGACCCGCTGATGACCGACGACCAGGCGACGAGCCTCGTCGAGTGGATCACCGAGACCGGGAGGAACCTGACGACGGTGTACGTCACGCACGGGCACGGCGACCACTGGTTCGGCCTCGGCACGGTCCTGGACCGCTTCCCCGCGGCTCGGGCGGTGGCGACGCCCGCCGTGGTGGCCCAGATGCGGAAGCAGGGATCGGCCGATTTCGTCGAGTCCTTCTGGAACGCCCGGTTCCCCGGGCAGATCCCGTCCCGGCTCGCGCTCGCCGACGAGCTCGAGGGCGACCGGTTCGAGCTCGAGGGCGAGGAGCTCGTGGTCGTCGACCTGGGACACACGGACACCGACGACACGACCTGCCTGCACGTCCCCTCGATCGGCCTGGTGGTGGCGGGCGACGCCGCCTACAACGACGTCCACCTCTACCTCGCCGAGTCTCCCGCCGATGGCCGCCAGGAGTGGCTCGAGGCCCTGGACACCATCGAGGCGCTGCAGCCGCGCACCGTGGTCGCCGGCCACAAGCGCGCAGGCCTGCCGGACGATCCCGCGATCCTCGACCGCACCCGCCGCTACATCCACGACTTCGAGCAGCTGCTGGACCGCACCTCGACCGCGGAGGAGCTCTACCGCGCGATGCTGGAGCGGCACCCGGGCCGGGTGAACCGGGGCGCGGTGTGGGGATCGGCGCGCTCGGCCAAGGGCTGAGCCCCAATCCGGGCGTCCTGTCCTCCTTCTACCCCATTCATTCATCAGTGTCCGTGGAATGGGGCGTGGAACGAACCAGGGACGGGCGCAGGTGCCCACGGACATCAGGGCGAGTCCGGAGTCCCTGAAAGATCGGCGGATGACCTCCGGAACACCCGGTCGGGCACCTCGCGCTCCCAGCCGGTGCAGGCCACCGACCGGCGGTACTGGTCGGACCGGAAAGACCGGGGCTCAGCGGCGTCGAGCGCCACCGGGCCGACACCCTCGCCGAACTGGGGTACGTGGCGCTGGCCTTCGACATCCACGGCGGTCGCCAATGCCCGGCGTGGGCCGGGGTCGGGTCGGAGGACCCGATCATGGCGCCCGCGCAACGCGAGGCCTTCACGGCCGAGATGCAGGCGGCGGGCGTCGACTGGCGCCTCGTCGTGTACGGCGGCGCCCTGCTCGCCGAGTGCCTGCCCGTGACGGAGTGACCCGGTCGGCCCCACGACCCCCGCCCGGCCATCGATCGGCTCTCCGGCTCAGGGTTCCGCCGTCGCGAAGACCGGCCAGCCGATCTCCGTGCGCCAGGCCGTCGGGTCGGCGGTGTCGCGGGGGCCCACCAGGTAGTTCTCGTGTACCGGCCCGTCCACGACGAGGGCGTGCTCGGCGAGGTGCGCGCCCAGCGCTCCGTAGGTGAGGTCGATGTCGTCGTGCGGGCCGCGGTGCACCGTGAGCGCCAGCTCGCGGGCGGGCAGGACGACGGGCCGCACCCGGCCCGCCGTGACCGGGCGATCGGTCGGCACGAAGACCGTCAGGTGGCCCGCGCCGTCGGTGAACAGGGCGTTCGCGTAGAGCCCGCCGGGCGTGCCGACCGGCCGGGCGCCCGCGGCGTGGATCGCCGCGTCGATCTCGGCCGACGCCGCGGCGTACCAGAGCAGGACGTCGGCCAGGGCGGCCTCGCCCTCGATGCCGCTGACCCGGCGGGCGGGTTCGCGGCGATGCACGACCTCGAGCCTGCGGGGGGCGGGATCGAGCAGCCTGCGCAGGGCCTCGACGGCCCGGCCGGTCGCCGCGAGCCGCTCCTCCAACCGGTCGAGGTGGCCGGTGAGCAGCGAGGACCGCGCCTCGACGTCCCCCGTCGCGAGCAGCCGGGCGATCTCGGCCACCGGCATGTCGAGGTCGCGGAAGCGCCGGATGACCTGGGCCGTCGGGATCTGCTCCGGGGTGTAGTAGCGGTAGCCGGAGTCCGGGTCCACCCGCTCCGGCTCCAGCAGGCCCGCGTCGTGGTAGCGGCGCAGCGTCCGCACGCTCAGGTGGGTCAGGGTGGCGAACTCGCCGATGGTCAACACCGCGCTCACCCCCGTAGCCTGCACCCTCCCCCCGGGGGAGGGTCCAGGACTCGACCCTCCCGACGCGGGAGGCCCCAGCATCGCCCCATGACCATCGACCCGCGCATCGAGCGCTACTTCACCCTCGCCGCCACCGACCTCGACGGCTTCCTCGCCCAGTTCACCGACGACGCCGTCGTCACCGACGAGGGACGCACCCACGACGGCATCGCCGCGATCCGCGCGTGGCGGACCTCCGTGCCCGAGGTGAGGCGGATTCTAGCGATCGTTGCGAATCGTTTGTCTAGTAGTCCGGTCTTTCCAGCGTTG
>NZ_BAABGT010000015.1:0-15979 GCF_039541715.1 Pseudonocardia xishanensis | reverse complement strand
GGCCACGGGGTCGACGACGACGAGGTTCTTGGCCCCCGCGTAGCGGGCGCCCTGGACCGGGTTCGACAACGGCGGTGATCGTGGACTCGGCGCGGTCGTACCGCAGCGCGAGGCGGCGGAAGGCCAGCAGCCAGGACATCGTGCGCTCGACGACCCAGCGGACCCGCCCGAGGCGGGCGGAGTCCTCGATCCCGCGCCGGGCGATCCGCACCCCGATCCCGCGGCGGGCGAGGTGGCGGCGGCATCGCGGGTAGTCGTAGCCCTGGTCGTCACTTGTCGGCGTGCAGCGTGTCCGGCCGCCGACGGGGACGACCCGGGCGTCGGGCGTGTTCGCGCACGCCGGGGTCGGTGTCGAGTAGCGGGGCGAGCATGCGGCTGTCGTGGGTGTTCGCGCCGGTGACCAGCGCGGGCAGCGGCAGCCCGTTGCGGTCGCACAGCACGTGGTGTTGTGCTGCCCGCCTTCCCGCGGTCGGTCGGTGACGGGCCGGTGGCCTCGCCGCGGCGCTTTGCCCGCACGCTCACGCTGCCCACCGCCGCGCGGGAGCAGTCCAGCAGATCCCAGCTGGGCGAGGCGGTCGAGCATCACCCGGTGCAGCTCCTGCCACACTCCGGCTTTCACATGCGCCCGACACTTGAGCTCGTGATCGGAGTCGTTCCAGAGGTGCACCCTCTGTAGGCGCTGGTCATGTTGACAGTTGACAAGCGAGCGGAGCACTGTATACGCAGTTACCGTCAGCTGACGCTATTCGATCGGAGCGGATGGGTATGTTGGACGAGGCTGCGCAGTCGCCGCCCGATGTGTTGGCCCGGGAACTTCCCAGCAACGCTGCGTTGCTCACTGTCGACATCCTCCTACGTCGGGCAGCGCGCAGCCACGCTGCTCGCCCGGCCGTGATCGACGAGGACCGAACCCTCTCCTACGCCGAGCTCGACGCCGAGACCGACGCCTTCGCGTGCGCGCTGCTTGCGCTCGGCGTCCGCAAGGGCGATCGGCTGGGTCTGTTGCTCTTGAACCAGTGGCAGTTTTTTGTTGCCTACTTCGCGGTCGCTCGCCTCGGCGCTGTCGTCGTTCCGATCAACCACCGCCTCGTCCCTTCCGAGATCGACTACCAACTCAGTCGCGCGAGCTGCAGTGTCCTGATCTACGCGTCAGACTTCGAGGAGGTTGTCGAGGTACTCGACACCAGCCGGTTCGTGCGAATTCCGGCCGGCGGGGAGCTATCCGCCGCGGCGAGGGGTTCGCTCGAAGAGCTTGTTGGTCGCTACCGAGGACAGCAACCCCGGCCTTCGTGGTCCGTTCTCGCCGAGGACCCCAACGGCGTGTGGTTCACGTCCGGCACCACGGGACTTCCGAAGGGGGCGACGACGACTCACGCGAGTGCATTGTGGGCGGCGAACGCGCTGGCGCTCAGCGTCGGCCTGTCAGAACGGCACCGACTGCTCGGCACCGCTCCACTCTTTCATCGGGGACCGATGGAAGGACTGCACCTCGCAGGGTTTCTCGTCGGGGCGCCACACGTGCTGCTGCGACGATTCGACGCCGGCGACATGCTCCGCATGATCGAGAAACACCGGATCACCCATGCCTTCATCGTGCCCACCATGACCTCGTTGGTCCTCGGGCGCCCCGATCGCGCCGACTACGACCTGTCGTCGATCGAAGGCTGGTTCTCCGCCTCGGCCCGGCTGCCCGGCATATACCGGGACCGCCTCGTCGCTGAAACAAGCCTTCGCCCCGACAGGGTGTTCGACGCCTACGGGATCACCGAGTCCCTGCTGATTACGATGCTCCACCCGCTCGATGCCGGTCTCCGCCCCGAGTCGGTGGGGTGCCCGGTACCAGGGGTGCTGCTGCAGATAGTTGATGCGGAGCGGAAAGAGGTCACGGCCGGAACGATCGGCGAGATATCCGTCGCCGCCCCCAGCATTGCGTCCGGCTATCTCGGCATGCCCGAGGAATGGGCAGCGGTGACTTTCGCGCAGGACGGGCGGACCTGGTACTGCTCGGGCGACCTCGGGTTCGTCGACGAGGAGGGCTTCCTGCACCTGGTCGACCGGGCCAAGGACATGGTTGTCACCGGCGGTGAGAACGTCTACAGCGCCGAGGTCGAAAGGGTCCTGTCGGATGTCCCCGGAGTGGCTGACGTCGCGGTCATAGGGATGCCGCACGAACGGTGGGGCGAAGCGGTGACCGCGGTCGTCGTGCGGGAACCGGGGCCGGTGGTCACGGAGGAGGAACTCCTCGCCTACTGCGAGCACCGGCTCGCCGCGTACAAACGACCACGGACGACGGTATTCGTGGATGTTCTGCCGCGCAACTCGTTCGGCAAGATCCAGAAGCAGCGGATCAGGGAACTGCTCGGTGGCGAGCGAACCCGCGAGAAGGGGTGATCGATGACCGCCGCGCAGCACGGCGCGCCCGCACCGTCCGAGGTCGTCACCAACGACCTGTCCTCGCTGCCGAACTTCCCCGCCGAGATCCGCGCCCCGCGGGCACGACGCCCAGTGGGAGCCCCTTCGTCCGTCTACTGACTGCTGACGGACACGCGGGTCTGCCCCCGCACCGGAACGGAGGCTCGCCCACAGGTCGGTCGCACGACAGCGTCAGGAGCCCTTGGCCGCCGGACCGGCATCGAAGGACTGCTTGCCGACCGTGGACGCACCGCCCGGGTTGCCCAGCTCGGCGAAGAACTCCTTGCCCGCCAGCACGAACGGTGTCATCGCCATCGGGAGGTCGTCCTCGTAGTAGATCGCATCGACCGGACACACAGGTTCGCACGCACCGCAGTCGACGCATTCCTCGGCGTTGATGTACATCATCCGGGCACCCTCGTAGATGCAGTCGACGGGGCACTCGTCGACACAGGCGCGGTCGAGGATGTCGATGCAGGGCTCTGTCACCACGTAGGTCACGAGGGCTGTTCTCCTTCGGGGACGTCTGGTCAGAGGTGGAGTACGGGAACAGAACGGCCGGCTGAGGTGTCGGCGGCGGCTTGGGGCTCGACGATGGCGAGGACGTCCGCGGTGGCGATCGCGCGCAGATCTGACGGGCGGTGGCCCGGTAGGGCTCTGAGCTGCTCCCCGGCCCACGCAGCGGGAACCAGGACGGTCTGCCCCGGGATCGCCGGCGGAAGGCCCACGACGGGGGCGTCGCGGAGCGGCGGCAGCGGCTGCCCGGTCAGACCGGCGATCAACGGCGCGAACAGGGTGTATGCCGTGACGATCGCGGCGAAGGGATTGCCGGGCATGCCGATCAGCCATCGTCCGCGGTCGAGCGCGGCGAGCAGCTGAGGGTGGCCGGGACGGCAGGCGACGCCGTCGACGACCAGGTGTGATCCGAGGTCTCGCAACAGGTCGTGCAGGTGATCGGTGGCCCCGACCGAGGTCGACCCGGTGACGAGGACGACCTCCGCGGCTGCGCCGTTCGCCACCGCGGCTGCCAGCCGCCCGGTGGCATCGGCGACATGGGCGATCTCGAGGAGTTCACCGCCCAGCCCGGCCACGAGCGACGGCAGCGCCGGCCCGAGGGAATCCCGCACCCGCCCGCCGCCGCTCACCCCGGAGGTCAACAGCTCGTCACCGGTGACCAGCACCCGTACCGTTGGGCGTGGTCGGACGGAGAGGTCGTCGTGGCCGGCAGCAGCAGCGAGCCCGAGCAGGGCAGGGGTGATCACATGACCGGCGGGGGCCACGACCTCCCCCGCGGCGGAGTTCTCGCCCCGGCGGCGGATGTGGCGGCCGGGCT
This sequence comes from Pseudonocardia xishanensis, assembly GCF_039541715.1. Classification (NCBI taxonomy): domain Bacteria; kingdom Bacillati; phylum Actinomycetota; class Actinomycetes; order Pseudonocardiales; family Pseudonocardiaceae; genus Pseudonocardia; species Pseudonocardia xishanensis. The sequence continues at coordinate 12,234 of NZ_BAABGT010000015.1, read as the reverse complement.
CGGGTGAGCAGCCGTCGATCGTGCTGAGCACGGTGCCGCGACGGGCCGCTTCCTCGACAGGAACGACGGCCTGACTCCCCACCGGGACAGCCGCACCGGTGGAGACGGCGACGGCGTCCCCGTCACGGAGCCGCCCCGGCCAGGCCTGCCCAGCACGCACCTCGCCCCGCACGGTCCAGGATCCCCGGCCGGCGACGGCGTAACCGTCCATCGCCGAGGTGTCGAAGGCGGGTTGCGCGGCCCGGTTGACCAGGTCCTCGGCCAGAGCGTGGCCCGCCGCGTCCTCGAGCGCCACACGCCGGGCGGGCAGGGGGCGTGTCTGCGCGTGGGCGAGCGCCCGCGCAGCCGACCACGAGGTGGCCTCGACTGCGCGGTGGACGCTCGGCGGCGCGCTGTGCGCGTGGGCGTGCGCGTGGGCGTGGGCGTGGGCGTGGGCGTGCATGATCGCCGCGACGGCGGGGGTCAGGCGAGGCTGAGGCCGCCATCGACCACCAGCGTCTGGCCGGTGATGTAGCCACCGGCGTCGCTGGCCAACAGCAGCAGTGCCGCGGTCAGCTCGTCCGGATCACCGACCCGCCCGAGCGGGGCGCGCCGAAGCTGCTCCTCGAGATAGCCGGGCCGGTACTGCTCGGTCATCTCCGACGCGAAGAAGCCCGGGGCCAGCGAGTTGACCCGGATGCCCTTTCGTCCGCCCCACTGCTGGGCGAGGTCGCGGGTGAGTCCCATCAGCCCCGCCTTGCTCGCGCTGTAGGCGGCCTGCGGCAGGCCGGCGGTGGTGAGGCCCAGGACACTGGCGATGTTGACGATGCTGGAACCGGGCCGCATGACCCGCCCGCACGCCTGCGCCATCCAATAGCAGCCGTTCAGGTTGACGTCGATGACCTGTTCGAACTGCTCGACGGTCTCCTTGGTCGCAGGGACGGCAGTGCCGATTCCGGCGTTGTTCACCAGGATGTCGACCCGGCCGAAGGCTTCCATCGCGGCGTCGACGAGCCGCCGGCAGTCGTCCGGCTTGGCGACGTCCGTTGTGACCGCGACCGAGCGGCGGCCGGCGGCGGCCACCAGCTTCGCCGTGTCGGCCAGCCGCTCCTCCCGACGGGCCCCCAGCACGACGTCCGCGCCTGCGTCGGCGAGCCCGGCCGCGAATGCGACTCCGAGCCCAGCAGAGGCCCCGGTGACCACAGCGACTCTGTCCTGCAGCCCGAACCTGTCCAGCAGTCTCATCGATGGTCCTCTCACTGGTGGGGGACGGGCGGGAGCTCGGCGACCAGGGTGCGGACGCGCTGCTTCTGAACCTTCCCGAACCCGTTGCGGGGCAGTGTGTCGACGAAGTGGATGCGGCGGGGGCGCTTGTAGGAGGCCAGCCGCCCGTCACAGAACTCGACGAGGTCGGTGTCGCCGACCTGGGCGCCCGGCGAGCGGACGACCACGGCGACGACGCACTCTCCCCAGCGCTCGTCCGGGGCGCCGACGACGGCGACCTCGTGCACACCGGGGTGGTTGATCAGGACTTGCTCGACCTCGGCGCTGTAGATGTTCTCGCCGCCGGAGATCACCATGTCCTTGGCGCGATCCACGATGTACAGATATCCCTCGTCGTCGAGTCGCCCGAGGTCGCCACTGAGATACCAGAGCCGCCCGTCGTCCACGAACGTCACCGCGGCCCACGACTCGGGCCTGCCGAGATACGTGCTCGCGATGCTCGGTGCGGACACGGCGATCTCACCGACCTCGCCGGCGGCGAGAGTGCGGCGCTCGGCGTCGACGATGCGCAACCACACGCCGGGAACGGTCCGCCCGACAGACCCCGGTCGCGCAGGGGCCTCCGACGGCCACAAGCAGGTGTTGAGCAAGGACTCCGTGATCCCGTAAGCGTTGAAGACCGTGTTCGACGGCAGGGTCGTCTCCGTCTCGAGCCGGCAGCGGTACTCCTCGGGGAAATGGGCTGACGCGGTCAGCCAACCCCGCATCGAGCTCAGGTCGAAGTCTGCCCGGTCGGGCACCCCCAGCACGGCATAGGTCATCGACGGGACGATGAATCCGTGGGTCAACCGGTGTTCCTCGATGGCGCGGAGCATCGCGACCGGGTCGAAGCGGCGAAGCAGGTAGTGCGAGCTGCCGAGAAGGAAGCCCGCGACGTGGAAGTTCTCCATCGGGCCGCGATGGAATGCAGGCGCCACGCCGAGCAGCCGATGCTGCTCGGTCATCCCCAAGGCCAGCGCCATGCAGGTCGCGGCCCAGATCCCGCTGTCATGAGTGGTCACGGTGCCCTTCGGCTCACCTGTCGTCCCAGACGTGAACCAGACACCGCTGGCGTCGCCGCGGCGCACGGTCCACGTGAGTGCGGGACGGCGCCCTCGGTAGTCGTCGAGCAGCGCCTCGAGGCGGTGCTCGCCGGCGTCCGGTGCGGCCGCTCCCGATGCGATCCAGTGCTTGACGGGAACGGCGCCGCGCAACGGTGCCACCACCGCCTCGAGTTCGTCGCAGTACACGAGCACGGCGCAGTCGGCCTGCGAGAGCTGGAACGCGACTTCGGCGCCGACGAGCCTGTGGTTGATCGGGACGATCAATGCGCCGAGCCGGACGACGGCGAAGTAGACGACGAACGCCTGCCACTCGTTGAAGAACAGCGACGCCACGCGGTCGCCCTTGCGGACACCGAGTTCGAGCAGCGCGGCGGCCAGCCCGTCGACGTCGGCGTCGAGCTGCCCGTAGGTGAGGCTGCGGTCCGCGTCATGGATGGCAAGCTTGTCGGGAAACGACGACGCCCCACGTCGAACCAGGGAATCGAGAGTCATGTTCTCGGCGTTCATCTCGCCACAACCTCGTTGGTGTCGGTCTGCGTGCCTACCGCCGGCGACCAGGATCGCCAGCGGCCGGGTCGGGAGTCCGGAACTGAACTTCAGGATCTGCACCCATGGAGGGACCTTGCTCAGCCGGTCGCTGATCTAACTGCACATGACGATATCTGCGGAAGCAGTCTATGCTGTGTAGGGCGGGAGTCAAGAGCCGGCTGCGTCGCTTGTGAGCAGGCCGGATTTGGGAAGTGTGAGGTCGGGATGTCCTTGAAGCATGCGTTGTTGGGCGTCCTCTCGATGCGAGAGATGTCCGGGTACGACATCAAGCGCCACTTCGACCGTGCCGTCCACTTCGTGTGGAACGCCTCAGACTCTCAGATCTACCGCGAGCTGCGGCAGATGGAGCGCGACGAGCTGATCGTGTCCCGGCTGATCCCGCAGGAGAGCAAGCCCAACAAGCGGCTCTACCGGCTGACCGAGTCCGGGACCGCGGAGCTCGACGACTGGCTGGTGTCTCCGGTCGACGCCTCGTACAGCAAAGAGCCGTTCCTGCTGCGCATGTTCTTCCTCGACCGGACCGACGAGGAGGACGCCACCGAGCTGCGGAGGCCCGTCGACACCAGGTTCGCGCGATCATCGAGGTGACCGAGCAGCGTCTCGAGGGGTTCGCCGATCTGGAACGCACAGTGCGGCCGGACCTGTTGTGGTGGCAGAGGCGCCTGGTCGAGGGCATGCGCCGGATGCAGGTCGCTGAGCAAGCCTGGCTCAATGACGTGCTCACCAGCGTCAAGGCCCGTCCTGCGGTCCCGGCGGGTACGACCGTGGCAGACGGTGCTGCCACTTGACCCACTGGAAGCACGAGCGGCATCCCTGGCAGAAGTACGTCACCTCGGATGCGGCACCGCCGAACAGCGACTGCAACCGTGTGTCCGCGCTACCGCATGCGGGGCACGAGACGCCCTGGAAGTCCTCCTGATCAGCGAACAGCTGCTCGTCGGTGGGGCGGCGGCGTCCGGCCATCAGTGAGCCAACGCCGGATCCTTGAACCTGATCACCTCGAACAGGCCCTCGGGCAGTGGACCGCGCCGTCGAGCGTCGTCGCGCCAGTCGCCGGACGGTGGCGTCAGGGCCGCGGACGCGACCATACCGAAAGATTTCAGCTCCACGGCCACGTCGACCAGGAAGGACGTGCGCAGCTGCTCCGGGGTCACCGCGCGCTCGCCCGCGGCGTGCAACGGGTCCTCGAGATCTGTGGGCCCGAACCAGTCCGCCGCAAGCGGCAGCCGGGCGTCGTACACCTGCTCCAGCGCGGCCCGGGACTCGTCCTCCTCGACGAGCAGCCTGAACCAGCCAGAGGCGTACTTGAGGTGGAAGTACGCCTCCTCACCGATCTTGCGGGCGAGGGCGGCGACACGGCGGTCAGGGTGGTCCAGGAAACCCGACATCATGGTCCAGGTCGCTCGCTCGGCCAGCCAGATCGTGAGGACCTGGTCCTCCCAGTTGCGCGGCGGCGCGTCCAGGAGGTTCATCGAGCAGATCTCGTCGCGGTCGCGGCCGCGCTCCAGGCGTGAGTAGGCCTCGTAGCCCGGAGCGAGGAACTGATACAACGCCCGCGTCTGGCCGAAGGAGGTGGTGCACATGCCGAGCATCGCCGCGTAGTCGGGCAGCGACCGTCCGTTCATCACGGTCTCGGCAAGCCAGTTGCCCATGACGAGCTTGGTATCGGCCACGCAGAGGAGTTCGTCGGCAAGAGTCACAGTGGGAGCCTTTCCGGCGGTGTGGTCAGACGGCCTTGATCGTGGTGTGCTGGGCTGCCCTGCCCATCGGGACGAACGCGTCCGTGGGGGCCACGCACATCTCCCGCCACTCGTGCTGATCGTAGATGTACCAGGCCCGTACCTGTGCCAGGTCCGGGTTCGGCGCCTCGACGGACCCGAGGTGGGTGAGCGCGTCATGCGAGCTTGTCCGGCCGAACACCTCGTAGTACCGCGCTTCGGTCGAGCTCCCGCGGGCGCCCGGACGGCGCTTACCCTTGCTGATGGTCATGGCACCGCTCCAGTCAGATCTGAATTCCGTTGTCGTGCATGAGTCGGCGGGTCGCCGGGTCCACCATGTCCCGTGTCCACGGCTCTTCCCAGGCTTCGACGACCTTCACGGCGGTGACGCCGGGCAGTGCCGCGACGGCATCGTGCACCCCGTCGCGGATCATCGCCGTGCCCGGGCAGGCCATGCACGGAATGCGAATGCGAACCCGCACGCCACCGTCGGGGGCGACCTCGACACCAGCGACCATGCCCATCCGGCGCAGGCTCGACGGGACGTGCGGATCGTTGACGACCTCGAGCGCCGCCATCACCGTCTCGGCATCGGGGACGACGGCTGCGGCGGTCACCACAGGTCCTCTCCGTAGACCTCCTGGTGCAGCCGTTCGATGGACGGCACCTTGTACCGACTGCCCTGCTTCCAGAGCGCGAACTGCTCCTTCCACGTGATGTGGCGGTCGAAATCCCATTTCAGGGTGTCCGGGTCCAGATACACCGGTGGCGTGTAGTCCAGGACGTATTGACCCTGCTCCTCGTCGAAGTGCGCCGGAACTTCGATGCCGACGGACTCGCTGAACGGCACGACCTGGGAGAGCCATTTCTGGCGCATCTGGTCGTTCGAGGCACCGCGGATGCGATAGAGGAGTTGATCAGTCCGCTTCTTCAGGGTGTCCGGCACCCCGAACCAGCCCGCGCACAGCGGGAAGTAGAAGTCGACCGCTTCCTGGACGCGTCGGCGCGACTCCTCGGAGTGGTTCCAGAAGCGCCGCACCCAGCGCTCACCGTGCTGTACGTGGAAGACCTCCTCGAAGTTGACCTTCCGCAGAGACCGCGAGTAGGGCCCGAAGGAACAGTTCTCCTCGAGGTCCGTCGTGGTGATGTAGCCGGCCCGGTCGCCGTAGCACATGGAGACGACGGACTCGACGTAGTCGCGGTGCGGATACTCCAGAACCTGGTTGGTACGCCACAGCGACGGGTCCCGCTCGAACAGGAACTCGTGGGTGTCGTAGCCGAACTCCTCGAGCATCCGGTACATGACCTGCGCGTGCCCGAGCTCGTCCTGGCAGGCGCTCGCGATCGCGATCTTGTCCTCGAGCGTGGGTGCGTTGAGGATGGACGGCGAGTAGGTCGGCAGCGTGACGACCTCGAGATCCGCGGCGATGTGCATCGTGTTGACCAGCACGTCGTAATAGCGCGGAGTCATCTCGCTCTGGTCCTCGAGCTGGTGGCCCGCGTGGACGCGGGTCTGCAGAGCGACCTCGCGGGCGTCCTCGGTGTCCGTCGCGGGCTCCACGCCCGAGGAGACCGGCGCGGGGTCCCGCTGAACGAGTTCGGTCACGTCCTTGCCCTCTTTCGTTCGTTGCCCTCTTCGATGATCGCCCGGACGAGCAGGCTGTCCCGCTGCGCGGCCTCGGCCTCCTCGGAGGTGGCCGTCTCGATCCGGACCGGCATGTCCTTGTGGTGTGGGGTGCCTGCGATCCGGTCGCGGTCCAACGCGTCGGTCAGGATGTTGATCCGCGGCCCGTTGAGGACGCGACCGCCCTTGCCGTCCGGGTAGTAGATCCCGTAGCCGTGCGGCAGGGCGACCTGGGCCGGGCGCAGCGAGTCGTCGATCTCGGCACGCGCGACGACTCGCCCCTTCGGCGAGACGACGGCCACCCAGTCCCCGTCCGCGGCACCGATCGTACCAAGATCGTCCGTGCGGACCCGCAGCGCGCCGTCCGGATCCGTCTTGCGCCACGCGGGGGTCCGCATGACCTGGTTGGCGTTGTGGCTGCGGCGTTGGCCGTTGACCAGCGACAGCGGATACTCGGGATCGACGGTGTGGCTGCTCGGGTCCAGCTCCGAGAGCCACTCGAGCAGTTCCGGGACAGCGAGCTGGACGCGGTTGTGCCGCACCAGCTCCCACACCTCGTTGTACTCGTGAACGCTGAACGCGGTGCCGATCGGATGCCTGAGCAGGTGGTCGAAGAGCAGCTCTCCCAGCTCGGGGCCCGCCACCTCGGTGTGCAGAGCTCGCTGGACCTGGACGGGCATCATCTTCGCGGCCATCCTGCAGCCGGTCCACAGCACGCACGCGGTCGCGGCACCCTCCGGGAGGGTCTGGCCAAGGGTCGCGTACATGATCACGGCAGCGGCCTTCGCGCGGTCCGGGTCCGCCCCGACGACCGGCCCGAGCGCCTTCATGAAACCGGGCCGGTCGCGCCGGGCCGCATCCCGCAGCGACTCGAGCGTCTTCTCGTCGGGCATGACGCCGAGCTTCTCGAACAGCCTCCAGTAGATGTCGCCCTCGGGCATCGTGCCGGGCAGGGGCTCGAAAAGCGGCTTGCGGAGATTGAAGTAGTTGACCGGGAACTCCCAGTTGAAGTACGTGTACTCCCACTTCTCGTTCTGGGCCGCCGCAGGCAGCACGTACTCCGCCAGCGCGGCGGTCTCGGTGTAGGCGACGTCGATCACGACGGACAGCTCGCACTCGCGGATCGCCTGCTCCATGGCGACGGTGTCCGCGACGGTGTTGGCCGGATTCGACGAGTCGACCCACAGCACTCGAACATGGTTCGGGTGGCCGGCATCCAGCTCCTCGGCCACTGTGCTGACTGGTAGCAGACCGCCGATGTACTCGAAACCGGTGATCTCCGAGCGCATCCGCTCCGGCGCGTAGGACTCACCCCACAGCGGGATCAGCCAGGAGTGCAGAGCATTGGTGCCGGCCCGGCCGAAGTTCCCGGTCAGCAGGTAGAGCAGCTTCTCCAGGTAGCTGTTCAGCGTCGAGTTCCGGCCCTGCTGGATGCCGAGCTCGGCCCGGACCGTCATCCGCTCGGAGGCGAGGATCAGATCGACGGCCCGGTCGACGTCGGCGCGGTCGACCTCGGCGTGCGCGATCCACGTATCGACCGGGATCTTGCGCAGCGTGGCCGCCACATCCTCGTACCCGTCGCAGTGTTCGGCGAGGAACCGCTCGTCGGCCCCGCCGCGCTCGAGAATCAGGGCGAGCATCGCCCCGAGGAGGTAGGCGTCGGTGCCCGGGCGCAGGGCCAGGTGCACATCAGCGACCGCGGCAGTCTCAGTTCGCCGGGGATCGAGCACGATCATTGCGCGCGACGGGTCATTCTTGATCGAGTTCACCTCGTTGCGCGCCCGGTTGAAGCCGTGAGCGAGCCACGGATTGCAGCCGAGGACGACGAGCAGGTCGCACTCCTCGACATCTTCGGCCGTGTGGCAGGTGTCGCCGCCGAACAGCTTGGCGTTGACCCAGAAGTCGCCGGTCTTCTCCTGCGAGAGCGGGTTGAAGAAGCGGGTGGCGTTCATCCACTTCATCAGGGCATGCCCGTAGGGGCCCTCGGAGTGGTTGCCCTGCCCCCCACCGCCGACGAGCGCGAACGACCCGGGTCGGCCTGCGGCGCTGTCGGCATCTCGGATCTCGTGCAGGCGGGCCGCGATCTCGGTGAGTGCCTCTTCCCATGAGATCGGCTCGTGTGTGCCGTCGGGGCGGCGGCGCAGCGGTGTGGTGAGCCGGTCGGCGTGGTCACCGTAGAACGTCATCCGCTGGGCCTTCTGGCAGACGTACCCCTTGGTGCGCTCGTTCTCCTTGTCGCCACGGATCCTGGTGATCCGGTGCCCCTCGATCTGGACCTCGAGCCCACAGTTGACGTAGCAGAGGCTGCACGCCGTCTTGTGCCATTCACCGACGGCTCGGTCTGCACGCGGGCGTCGCTCGGCCTCGGTACTTTCGCTGGTCGTCATCGCTGACCGCCGCTGAGCGCGTCCGTCGCGGTGTGCACTGACTTCACGAACTCCGACAGCCGCTCGGGCTCGTACTCGGGCAGCGCGTAGTACGACGCCACCCGGTCCGCACGGCCGTGATACCGCCGCGCGATCTTCCCGGGCAACTCCTCCAGCCTGCCACGCAGCACGAAGTGGTCCAGGGTCTCTGCGTCGATCAGGTCAGCCATCTCGTCCCACCGGCCCTCCTTCGACAGTGGCAGCAGCTTCGGCTGCAGGTCGTCTCGCCCGATGCCCCGCAGGACCTCGGTGTATGCCGGCGTCGAAGCATAGAACGCCAGTTGCTTGCGGATCTGTGCCTCGGACACGGCCTGCTGTCGGTCGTCGTCTCCCACGACGAGGAACATGTAGGAGAAGATCCACGGCCGCTGCGGACGGCCGCGCGAGGCGGCCCCCTCCTCGAGAGCCGGCAAGGTCGTCTCGTCGACGTATCGAGCGTGGGTGAACGGGTGCAGGAACACGCCGTCACAGAGTTCACCGGCCAACCTCGTCATCGCGCGACCGACCGCGGCGAGGGCCACGCCCGGCCGCTGTCCCTCGGGAAGCGGGCCCGGGTCGAACACCGGCGTCATCAGGCTGTGCCGGTAGTACTCGCCCTCGTAGGCCAACTCGTTCCCGTTCTGCCAGGCGGCGAAGATGGCGTGCAGAGCCTCGACGTACTCACGCATCTGTGCCACGGGCTTGCCCCATGGCATGGAGAAGCGCCGGGTGATGTGCGCCTTGACCTGTGTGCCCAGTCCGAGGATGAACCGGCCCTGCGACGCCTGCGCCAGATCCCAGGCCTGGTAGGCGACCGACATCGGGTTGCGCGCGAACGCCAGTGTGATCGCGGTGCCGAGCTGGATCTGTGACGTCGCCGCGGCCGCGGCGGCTAAAGGCAGCAACGGGTCGTGCGCGACCTCGCCGGTCCACACGGCGTCGAAGCCGATCTCCTCGGCGCGCCGTGCCTGCGCGGGCGCGACAGCGAGCCCGTCGGCGAGGAACGTGTCGATCTTCAATGAGGGCCTCCTCGATCCTCCGACGAGCTTACCTGTCACTGAATATAACTGCAATTGTCACTATGAGACCCTCCAGGCAGGCGGGCCGGCATGGTTGCGAGAACCGTGCCGGCCTCCCTCGATCCGGCGGGATGTTCCCGGCTGGTTACCCGGCGACCTCTCCTGCGTCGCGTCGGGTTCCACGCTGTTGTGCCGCGTCTCGGACAACGCCAGTGTGCACACGATGCAGACGTCGGCTATCCACAGCCGTTCGGACAGCCGTTCTGACACCCCCGCTCTGAAGGAACCGGCCTACTCGTCCGGGCCGGGCAGCCATGGCGGAGGCTGCGGGGCAACGAAGCGTGCCCTTGACCGTATGGAGGCCCGGCGCATCGCCCGTAGGCTGGCGCGGGTCACGGTCAGCAGGTGGCGGTGCCGCCGCTGGGGGAGGCACCGGTGCTGATCGCGGCCCGGATCGGCTGCGAGACGGTGGCGCCGTCAAAGCGGGAACGCCCGGCCGGGGACAAGGGCAAGACCGACCGCCGAGACGCCGAGCGACTGGCCCGGCTGCTACGGATCGGCGAGGTACCCGGGTGCGGGTTCCCGCGCAGCCCAGGAGGCTGCCCGGGATCTCGTGCGGGCCCGCGAAGACGCCCGCGCGGATCTGATGCGAGCCGGCCACCGGCTGTCGAAGATGCTGCTGCGACACGGCCCGGTCCAGGAGGCGACCTGAACCGCCCCGGCGTGTCTGGAGACTTGATCTTCTGAGGAGATGGAGTGATGACACGTCGTTCCCAGCCGCCCTACCCGCCGGAGTTGCGTGAGCGGGCGGTCCGGATGGTTGCCGAGATCAGCGACGACTACGAGTCGTTGTGGGCGGCGATGAACGCCGTCGCCGAGAAGCTCGGGGTCGGCACCGGGGAGACGGTGCGCAAATGGGTCCGCCAGGCCGAGACCGACGCGGGTACGCGGCCGGGCACGACGACCGAGGAGTCCGAGGAGCTGCGCCGCCTGCGCCGGGAGAACGCCGAGCTCAAGCGGGCCAACGACATCCTCAAGGCTGCCTCGGCTTTCTTCGCGGCCGAGATCGACCGGCCACACCGACGCTGGTGAGGTTCATCGACCAGCACGCCGCCCACCGCTCCGGTGGGCGGCGCTGGGGTGTCGAGTCGATCTGCGCCCAGCTCGCCGAGTTGGGCGCACCGATCGCCCCATCCACCTACTACGCCCACCGCGGGCCGAAGCCCACCGCGGCGCAGGTCCGAGACGAGCAACTCACGCCGCAGGTCGCCCGAGTTCACGCGGAGAACTACGGGGTCTACGGCGCACGGAAGGTCTGGGCCCAGCTCAACCGCGAGGGCATCGTGGTGGCGCGCTGCACGGTGGAGCGGCTCATGCGTGCCCAGGGTCTGGCCGGGGCACGCCGTGGACGACGGGTCCGCACCACTCTGCCCGGCGGGCAGACACGCGCCGGCGATCTGGTGGGGCGCCGGTTCAACCCGCCCGCGCCGGACCAGCTGTGGGTTGCGGACTTCACCTACGTCCCCACCTGGTCGGGGATGGTCTACGTCGCGTTCGTCATCGACGCCTACTCCCGCCGCATCCTGGGCTGGCGCGCAGCCACGAGCATGCGTACCGAACTGGTCCTCGACGCCCTCGAGCACGCCGTCTGGACCCGCGCCCAGCAGGGCCGGCCCGACCTGGACGGGTTGATCATGCACACCGACGCCGGGTCGCAATACACATCCATCGCCTACACCGAGCGCCTTGCCACGGCTGGCGCCGCCCCGTCGGTCGGCACCGTCGGCGACGCCTACGACAACGCCCTCGCCGAGTCGACCATCGGTCTGTTCAAGACCGAGCTGATCAAACCGAGAGGGCCCTGGCGGACTGTCGAGCAGGTCGAGATCGCCACTCTTGAGTACGTCGACTGGTTCAACCACCGGCGGCTCCACAGCGCCGCCGGGGACATCCCTCCCGCCGAGTTGGAGGCAGCCCACTACCGTCAACGAGCACCCCAACCGGAGCCCGAGGGCTCAAGCCGATAGCTCTCCGGACACGCCGGGGCGATTCAACCTCGTGGACCGGCGCGCACGAGCACTGGCCGCGCACCCAACTCTTCGACCGCCGCGGGGTGCAACTGGCCTTCGATGAGGCCCTCGATGCGGTGTTCGCGTCGACGCCCGCCACGACCGCTTGGACGCCGCGATTGCCGAGCGCTCGTGGACCTGTCCGGACACGAACCGAACGTGGAGGAGCAGGGCGGATGAGCACGGACCACCCGACCAGGGAGACGGGCGGTCCTCCCGCCGTCGCCGGCGCGGGCAGGCAGCCGTGCGGCACGGTGGTCCGCCGGCTCGCCCGCCGCCTCCGCTTCCTCGCCGGAATCACGGTGGCGCCCCTGCTCCTGTGCCTGCCCGGCCTGGTGTCCGTTCTCAGCCCGCAGATCCACGACAGCTTCTACGCGGACCAACTGTTGGTCGCCGGGGTCGGTGCCGAACGCCGCCCGCTGGCCGAGCAGGTCACCACCGCGCTGGCCGCGCATCCGAAGGCCGAGCTGGCACACGCGGGCTAACCCCAATACCGTTCAGTTATGGGGTTGGATGCCGTAGGCCGCGGTGCGCTCTGGCTGTG
>NZ_BAABGT010000014.1:0-102457 GCF_039541715.1 Pseudonocardia xishanensis | reverse complement strand
GCCCGAGCACGTCAAGCCCGGCGCCACGGTGGTCGGCGGCGGGGTGCGGTACTCGGGCAAGCGCCTGCTGCCGGACGTCGACGAGTCCTGCGAGCAGGTCGCGGGCGCGATCACCCCCCGCGTCGGCGGCGTCGGCCCGACGACGGTGGCGATGCTGTTCCGCAACGTCATCGCGGCGGCGGAGCAGGCCACCACCTGAGCGAGATGAACCTCAGTGCTGTTCGATCATGGTCCGAACAGCACTGAGGTTCATCTCGGCTTGACCTGAAGTGCGGTCGAGGTCGTAGCGTTCCCGGCATGGACGTGAACACCTGGTCGGCGCTGCGCACCGCCTCGCAGGAGGCCGCGGTGAACCGCGCGCCCGTGCCCGTCACGCTGCGGCGGATCGCGGGGTTCGCGCGGCCGCACCGGCGGCGGATCGGGGTGTTCGTGCTCCTCAGCACGGTGGGCGCGGTGCTCACCGTGCTGACCCCGCTGCTCGCGGGGCGGGTGGTGGACGCGATCGACGCCCGTTCCGGGCTGAGCGTCGTGGCGGGCCTGGCCGGGCTGATCGCCGTCGTCGCGGTGGCCGAGGCCGGGCTCGGGTTGGTCACCCGGTTGTTCTCCGCGCGGATCGGCGAGGGCCTGATCCTGCAGCTGCGGACCGCCGTGTTCGACCACGTGCTGCGGATGCCGGTCGCGTTCTTCACCCGGACCCGCACCGGCGCGCTGGTCAGCAGGCTGAACAACGACGTGTTGGGTGCCCAACGGGCCTTCTCGGACACGCTGTCCGGGGTGGTCGGCAACGTCGTGACGCTGGTGTTGACGATCGTGGTGATGCTCGGGATCTCGTGGCAGGTCACGCTGCTCGCGCTGGTCCTGCTGCCGGTGTTCGTGATCCCGGCGCGGCGGATGGGCTCGCGGCTCGCCGCCCTGCAGCGCGAGGGCGCCGCGCACAACGCCGCGATGAGCTCGCAGATGACCGAACGCTTCTCCGCGCCCGGCGCCACCCTGGTGAAGCTGTTCGGGCGACCCGCCGAGGAGTCCGCGGAGTTCGCCGTGCGGGCGTCTCGGGTGCGGGACATCGGGGTGCGGTCGGCCATGGTCCAGTGGGTCTTCGTGACGGCGTTGACGCTGGTCTCGGCGCTGGCCCTCGCCCTGGTCTACGGCGTGGGCGGCGGGCTCGCGCTGTCGGGGGCGCTCGCGCCCGGCGCCGTCGTGTCGCTGGCGATGCTGCTGACCAGGCTCTACGCGCCGCTGACCGCGCTGGCCGGGGCGCGGGTGGAGGTGATGGGCGCGGTCGTGAGCTTCGAGCGGGTGTTCGAGGTGCTGGACCTCCCGCCCATGATCGACGAGCCTGCGGTGCCCCGCTCGCTGCCCACCGGACCGCTGGACGTCCGCTTCGAGGGCGTCGACTTCGCCTACCCCGCCGCGGACAAGGTCTCGCTGGCCTCCCTCGAGGAGGTCGCCACGCTGGACTCCCGCGGCGGCGACACCGTCCTGCACGACGTGTCGTTCACGGTGCCCGCCGGGACGATGACCGCGCTCGTCGGCAGCTCGGGGGCGGGCAAGTCGACCATCGCCCAGCTGCTCGCGCGGCTCTACGACACCGACTCCGGCGCGGTCCGGCTCGGCGGGGTGGACGTGCGCGACCTGCGGACCGCGGATCTGCACGGCGACGTGGGTTTCGTGACCCAGGACGGGCACCTGTTCCACGACACGATCCGGGCGAACCTGGTGCTGGCCGCACCCGCGGCGACCGACTCCGAGATCTGGGACGCCTTGCGTCGGGCTCGGTTGGAGCCGCTGGTCAGGAGCCTGCCGGACGGGCTGGACACGGTCGTCGGCGAGCGCGGGTACCGGCTCTCCGGCGGCGAGCGGCAACGGCTGACGATCGCCCGGCTGCTGCTGGCCAAGCCCCGCGTGGTGGTCCTCGACGAGGCCACCGCCAGCCTCGACTCGACCTCCGAGGCCGCGGTGCAGGCGGCGCTGGCCGAGGCACTGGCGGGCCGGACCGCCCTGGTCATCGCGCACCGGCTCTCCACGATCCGGGACGCCGACCAGATCCTGGTGCTGGAGCAGGGCCGGATCATCGAACAGGGCACCCACCAGGAGCTCCTGGCGCGGGAGGCGCGGTACGCGGACCTGCACCACACCCAGTTCGCGGCGTGAGGTGGTGCACGGTGAGCGGCGCTTCGGCACCACTCACCGCGCATGGGCCGCGAAGCCGCTCAACATCGCGCTCAGGCCGGTCTCGAAGATCTCGTCCTGGTCGAAGTCGATCTCCGCGCCCAGGAAGACCCGCGCCGAGTGCGGGAAGGCGCCGCTGTCCATGATCGACCGGGTCGCGGACTCGCGGGCGAGCAGCCACTCGTCGAGGGTCAGACCGGTCTCCGCCTCCTCCCGGCGCTCGGCTTCGAGGCTGCCCGCGGAGCCGTGGACGTAGACGAACAGCGACAGGTGCAGGCGGAAGATCGTCGCGTCGTCCACGCCGAGCTCACCGAGGGCCCGGATGTTCCACTCCGAGTACGGCATCTGGTTCGGACCGGCGTACGGCCTGGTCAGCGACGTCATGCGGGCCAGCCAGGGATGACGGCGGTACATCGCCCAGAGCCTGCGGCTGGACAGCTCCAGCTGGGCGCGCCAGCCCGGGGGCGAGACGGCGGGCAGCGGGAACCCGCCGAAGGCCGCGTCCCGCATGAGCAGCAGGAGCTCCTCCTTGCCGGGAACGTGCCGGTAGAGCGACATCGCCCCCGTGCCGAGATCGGAGGCGACCCGGCGCATGGACAGCGCGTCCAGCCCCTCCGCGTCGGCGATCCGCATGGCGGCTCGCACGATCCGGGTGC
The DNA here is from genome assembly GCF_039541715.1 of Pseudonocardia xishanensis. Lineage (NCBI taxonomy): Bacteria > Bacillati > Actinomycetota > Actinomycetes > Pseudonocardiales > Pseudonocardiaceae > Pseudonocardia > Pseudonocardia xishanensis. The sequence continues at coordinate 99,632 of NZ_BAABGT010000014.1, read as the reverse complement.
GGCCGAGCTCGGGCTCGGGTTCGCGCACCCCGCCCGCGACGACCGTCCCGACCCCCGGGAGCACCCGCACCAGCCCCTCCTGCCGCAGCGCCGCGAGCACCTTGCTCGCCGTCGCCATCGCGATCCCGAACTCCGCGACGATCTGCCGCGTGGACGGGACGCGCTCCCCCGGCGTGAGCTCGCCCGCCTCGATCCGGGCCCGGATCACCTCGACGACGTCCCGGTACGCCATGCACCCTCCCCGCACTAGTGCACCGGCGGCGCACCTCGGACGCGCACTAGAGCGCGTTACTACGGTCGATCGTATCCCCTGGTGAACCCCTTGCGAACACCTGCGTACGCCGTACTTTAAGTGCATCATCAAGGAGGACGCATGACGCGCACCGCACTCGTCTCCGGCGCAGGCATCGCCGGACCCACCCTCGCCTACTGGCTGGTCAGGCAGGGGTTCACCGTGACCGTGGTCGAGTCGGCGCCCGGCCCGCGACCCGGCGGACAGACCGTCGACCTGCGCGGGGCGGGCCGAACGATCATCGAGCGGATGGGGCTGATGCCCGCGGTCCGCGCGGCCTGCATGGAGCAGGAGGGCCTCGCCTACGTCGACGCCGAGGGCCACCACCTCGCCGAGATGCGCGTGGCGGACCTCGGCGGGGACGGGATCGTCAGCGAGCTCGAGATCCTCCGCGGCGACCTCGCGCGGATCCTGCTCGACGCCACGACCGACTGCGAGTACCTGTTCGGCACCCGGGTCACCGCGCTCGACGACGGCACCGCCACCCTCTCCGACGGCACCGTCCGGGAGTTCGACGTGATCGTCGGTGCGGACGGCCCGCACTCGGGCATCCGCAGGCTCGCCTTCGGCCCGGAGGAGCGGTTCGTCCGGCCCATCGGCGGGTACACGGCCTGGTTCACCGCGCCGGATCCGGTCGGGCTCGAGGGCTGGTACCGGATGTACAACGAACCGGGCCGCGTCGCGTCGGCCCGCCCCGACTCCGTGCCGGGCCGGGCGAAGGCGGGGCTGTCGTTCCTGTCCGAGCCGCTGGAGTACGACCGCCGGGACGTCGCGGCGCAGAAGGCGCTCGTCGCGGAGCGGATGGCGGGGATGGGCTGGCGGACACCGCAGCTCGTCGAGGGCATGCACGCCGCGGACGACTTCTACCTCGACCTCGTCGCCCAGGTGCGGATGGACCACTGGACGACGGGGCGGGTCGCGCTCGTCGGGGACGCGGGCTACTGCCCGTCCCCGCTCACCGGCCTCGGGACGAGCCTCGCGCTGGTCGGGGCCTACGTCCTCGCGGGCGAGCTCGGGCGGCACGACTCGGTCGCCGAGGCGTTCGCGGCCTACGAGGAACGGATGCGCCCGTACGTCGCGCAGGCCCAGGAGCTGCCGCCCGGCGGGATCCGGGGCTACGCGCCGCCCACCCACCGCGCGATCCGCCGGGGGATCGTGATGATGCGACTGATGGTCAGCCGCCCACTCCGAGGCCTGACGAAGCGGCTGTTCTTCAGCAAGGCGGAGGCGATCGACCTGCCCGACTACTCCTGCACGAACGGCACTTTCGTGCGGTAGGTCTGCACGAACGGCACTTTCGTGCGGTCGGGCGGTCGGTGGGGTCGGTGCGGTCGGTGGGGTCGGTGGGGCTCACCGGAAGTCGTCGGGGGTGACGTCCTCGAGGAACTCGCGGAAGTCCTTGAGCTGCTTCTGCGGGGGCGCGTCCGCACCGTCGGGGAAGAGGTCGTCGGTGGGTTGGCCCACCTCGTCGAGGATCTCGTCGGCCACTCCGATCGCCAGTCCCTCGCGGACGGCGACGGCCAGCGCGTCGCTCGGTCGCACGGAGACCCGGACCTCGGCGGCCTCGGCGTCCCGCAGGACCAGGTCGGCGGAGTAGACGCCGTCGACGAGCGCGGTGATCTCCGCCCCCACCACCCGCGCACCCAACGCACCCACCACCGGGACCAGCACGTCCTGGGCCTGCCCCTGGTCCTCCGCCTGCGCCCGCGGCCCGACCGCGATCACCTCCGCCTGCTGTGGCCGCAGGAACACCGGCAGGCAGCGGTCGCCCTCGACCTCGCCCAGCACCAGCACCGGCTGCCTGCTCTGGGCGTGGACGACGAGCCTGATCATCCGCATCGGCCGCATCCCGCCAGTGTGCTGGGTCACAGCGGGCGCGGGTGTCTCAGATCGAGACCGCTAACGACACCCGGCCCGGACCCGAACACGTCCACATGAGCACCGTGGCGGACGAGGCCCGCGCGATCGCGGACGCCTGGTCGGCGCCCGGGTCGCCGCCGAGCTGGTGGCTGACGGCGGCCCTGTTCACCGCGGTCGCCGAGGACGAGGTGCTGCGGGACATCGGCGCCGGGATCCCGGCGGACCGGCGGCCCGCGCTGCTGCTGTCCGCCGCGATCACCGCCGTCGTGACGACGGGGGCGGACCCGGTCCGCCGGTACTTCCCCGTCCCCGGCGGCCCCCAGCCCCCCGACGACGGCGGCTTCCGTCCGGCCTTGAAGGCGCTGGTCCGCGACCGGCGGGACGCGATCGCGGCGCTCTGCGCCGGGCACCGGTACCAGATGAACGAGGTCACCCGCAGCGTCGACGTGCTGCCCGTGCTGGGCGCCGTCGCCGCGGAGACCGGGCGGCCGCTCGCCCTCGTCGACCTCGGGACCGGGGCGGGCCTGGGGCTGCGGCCGGACCGCTACGCCTACGAGTACACGCTGCCGGACGGCACGGTCCGCGCGGTCGGCTCGGGACCGCTGACCGTGGGCTGCACCGTCCGCGGGGCGGTCCCGCCGTTGCCGGAGCGGCTGTCGGTCACCGCCCGGGTCGGCGTGGACGTCGAGCCCTCGGACCTGGAGGACCCGGTCACCGCGGCCTGGCTCGCCGCCTGCGTCCCGCCCGAGGCCGGCGCGGTCACCCGGTTCGCCGCCGCCGTGGACCTGGCCCGCGCCGAACCCGCGGAGATCGTGCGGGGGGACGTGCTGGAGGTGCTGCCCGCCGTCGTCGGGTCGCTGCCCGCGGACACCGCGGTCTGCCTCGTGGACACCTACGTGCACGTCTTCCTCGGGCCCGAGCGGCTGGCCCGGTTCCGCGAGCTGGTCACCGGGCTCGGCCGTGACCTGGACTGGATCTCCGTCGATCCGCTCGTCCCGCTCGGCCCGGAGGCGACCACGACGGTCCAGGGGCTCGACGTGCCGCCGCAGTGGCTCACCGAGAACCGCGAGGGCGGGGTCTTCGGGGTGATCGGACGGCTGTCCGTGCGCGACGGGGTCGCCTCGGCGCGGCTGCTCGGGCGGGCCCATCCGGGCGGGTCCTGGCTGGAGTGGCTGTAGCGGCGGGGTTCCGGCGGCGGGTGCGCGCGCCTACGGTGCGGGGGTGCGACACGGTGGTCGGGCCCGGGGTGGATCAGCGCTGTGGTTCGTGGTCTTCGCTGTCGCGTACGGCACCAACGTGCCCACCCCGCTGCTGCTGCACTACCGCGTCGACCTGGGCCTGTCGTCCACCGCGCTGACCGCGGCCTTCGGCGTCTACGCCGCGGGGCTGGTGCCCGCGCTGCTGCTGGCGGGGCCGCTGTCGGACCGGATCGGGCGGGCGAAGGTCGTGGCACCGTTCGTGGTGCTCGCGGCGATCACCTCGCTGGCGTTCCTCGCCGTGCCGTCCGCGGTGTGGACGCTGTACGCGGCCCGGTTCCTCCAGGGCGCGGTGTCCGGCGTCGTGTTCAGCGTGGGCACGGCGTGGCTGGCCGAGCTGTGGCCGGACGGGCGTCCGGCGCAGGCCACGGCCGTCGCGCTCGGCGGGGGCTGGGCGCTGGGACCGCTGGTCTCCGGGCTGCTCGGGCAGTGGGCGCCCTGGCCGTCCGTGCTGCCGTACCTCGTGCACGTGGCGCTGCTGGCGCCGGCGTTGGTGCTGGTCTGGCGCGTCCCGGAGACGCTGACGCACCCCCGGCCGGGCCCGCTGGTGAACCTCGGCGTGCCCGCGGGGGCGGGGCGGGCGTTCGGGCTGGTCGTGGTGCCGATCGCGATCGGGGTCTTCGCCTACGCCGCCACCGCCGTGAACGTGCTGCCGCTGGAGCTGGAGCCGGTCATGCCCGGCGTCGGCGTGGCCGTCACCGGGGTGGTCGCGGGGATCACGATGGGGACCGGGGTGGCCGTCCAACCGCTCGTCCGACGGCTGGGGACCACCTGGTCCGGCGCGGTCGCCCTCGCCCTCGGCGCGGCGGGCACGGCCGTCGGGCTGCTGGCGGACACGAGCGGGGTCTGGCAGCTCGTCCTGCCGGTCTCGGTGCTGCTGGGCCTGGCCTACGGGATCTGCCTGGCCACCGGGCTCACGCTGGTCGTCCGGCTGGCCGACCCGACCGCCCGCGGCGCCCTCACCGGCACCTTCTACGCCTGCTCCTACCTGGGCTTCTTCGTCCCGCTGCTGCTCGCGACGGTCGGCGGCGGCCGGTTCGGGCCCGGGCTCGCGGGGCTCGCCGCCGTCTCCGCCGTCGTGGCGGTGTGGCTGGCCACCCCCGCGGCGCGACGGCTGGTCAGCCCGCGAGGACGTCCCGCGCCCGCCGTGCCCGACGCGCCGCGCTCGGCGACTCCCCCACCACCCGCGTGAAGGCCCGGCTGAACGCCGCCTCGGACCGGTAGCCGAGCTCCGCGGCGATCCGCGCGACCGTCTCGCCCGCGCCCAGGCGGTCCGTCGCGACGTGCATCCGCCACCGGGTCACGTACGCCATCGCGGGCTCGCCGACCAGCTCGGTGAACCGCGCGGCGAAGGCCGACCGGGACATCGCGACCTCCGCCGCCAGCGCCGCGACCGACCAGTCCCGGGCCGGGTCGCGGTGCACGAGCGCGAGCGCCCGGCCGATCCGGGGGTCCGCCAGCGCGCCGAGCCAGCCGGTCCGCGGGGCGGTCTCCAGCCAGGACCGGATGGCCTGGATGACCAGGACGTCCGCGAGCCGGGTGATCACCGCCTCGCCGCCGGGCCGCAGCTCCTCGACCTCCAGCGCGATGAGCCGCAGGGTGTCCTGCAGCCGACCGGTCAGCGGCGAGACGGGCACGTGCACCAGCTCCGGCAGCAGCCCGACGAGCGTGCGCGCCGCCGGATGGTCGAACCGGACCGCCCCGCACACCATGGTCGCCTCGGGCCCTCCGCCGCCGTGGCGCAGCACCGCGTACCGGTCGTCCATGTCGTGCGGGATCGCCATGATCGACGGCGTGGACGCGGCCGGGTCGCTGCGCAGCACGTGCCCCTCCCCGCGCGGGACCAGCACCAGGTCGCCCACGCCCAGCTCCAGGACCTCGTCGCCGACCTCCAGCAGGCACCGCCCGGAGGTCACGACGTGGAACCACAGACAGCCCGGCATCGCGGGCAGCGTGAATCCCCACGGGACCGTCAGCTCGGAGCGGCAGTAGAAGGTGCCGCTCATCCGGAGGACGTGCAGGGCCTCGCCGACGGCGTCGGACCGGGTCCACGGCGGGTGCGTCATGCCGGTCAGCGTCCACCGCAGACGCCCCGAGGTCCAGTCGGTCTGGACGAATGAGCATGCAATGCGGACCCGAGGCCATTCTCCGTCCCGGATCCGGCCGCCAGGCTGGACCCATCGACGAGAGAGGGAGTTCGACATGATCACGAACACCGGCGGACGGCTGGTGGCGGCGGGGACGGCGGTCCGCGCCGTCTCGCTGCACCGCCATGGGCAGCGGCTCGCCGAGCTGGACGCGGAGGTGCTGTTCCTGCGGCCCGGGCTGTTCCTCGAGTCGTTCCTGCACAGCCTCGACGCCATCCGCGCGGGGATGCACGTGGACACGATCGACCCGGCCGTGCGGCTGCCGATGGTCGCCACACGGGACATCGGCGACATCGCGGCCGAGGCCCTGCACGCCCGTCGGGAGACCGGGGTGCGGGAGGTCGTCGGCCCGGAGGACCTCACGGTGCCCGAGGCCGTCGCGCACCTCGGCGCGGGGTACACGCGGATCCCGGACGAGGCGCTGCGCGGCGGGCTGCTGGAGGCGGGGATGCCCCCGGACGTCGCGGACCTGCACCTGGAGATGAACGCGGCCGTCGACTCGGGGCTGGTCCGGGCCCACCGGACCGGCTCGCGGTCGACGACCTCGGTGGCCGAGCGGGCCGCCACTGTGGGGCTCGCCGGGGTCGCCGGCGGCGGGGCGGGGGGTGGCCCGGCAGGCGCCGAGCAGGCCGCGGGGCGGTCGCGGTGAACGCACTGGTCACCGGTACCGCGATCGGCGCGGGCCTGCTCGGGGGGATCTTCCTGGCCTTCACCGTCGCGGTGATGCCCGGCCTGCACCGCAGGCCCGCCGCGGAGGCGGCCGAGGCGATGCGGGCGATCAACCGGGCCATCGTGAACCCGGTGTTCGGCACCCTGTTCGTGGGGACCGGGCTCGCGGCGGTGGCGCTCACGGTCTGGGCGCTGCTCGCCGGGTCCCGACCGGTCGCGGCGGGTGCCGCGCTCACGCTCGTCGGGGCGCACCTGGTCACCGTCGGTGTGAACATCCCGCTGAACACCCGGCTGGACCGGGGCGGGGAGTGGGAGCGGTTCGAGGGGCCGTGGAACCGGGCACACACCGTGCGGACACTGCTCACCGTGGCGGGGGCCGTACTGCTCGTGGTGTGACCGGACGGGGGGTGGTCCCGAGGGCGGGGACCGGGGAGAGTGGACAGCCGGTCCGCTTCCCCCGGGCCTCGCCCATCCGTTCAGCACGACCCTCGGGGGAACCGGTGCACCCGTACGAGCGCCGCCGCTACGCCGCCCTGCGCGCCGACCAGGAGACCATCGGCCGCGCCGCGGCCTGGCTCCGGCACGACACGATCCAGGCGGGCTACGCAGGCCTGACCCACCCGGAGTACGCCTTCGGCCTCGCCTCCCTGCTCGACGAGGTCGCGTTACGTCTCGCGGACGACGAGCGTCTCCGCGACCACGCCGTCCGCGTGTGCCGCACCATGCTCGGCGACCGCATGGACATGCCGGGAACGCGCCGCACCCGCCGCCGCTGACCGCCGAGATGAACCTCGGTGTCGCCGGGACCATGATCGAACAGCACTGAGGTTCATCTCGGCGGGTGGGTGGTGGCGACGTCGAGGACCACCAGGGCGGAGCGGGCCTCCACGACGGCCCGGGAGGACCGCAGGTCCAGGCCCGTCAGGGCCTCGATCCGGCGGAGCCGCTGGCTCACGGTGTTGGGGTGCACGGTCAGGGCCTCGGCGGTGGCCCGGCGGTCCAGATCGTGGTCGAGGTGGGTGCGCAGGGTCTCGACGAGCGCGGCCCCGTGCTCGCGGTCGTAGGACAGCAGCGGGCCCAGGGCCCGGTCGGCGTAGGCCCGCAGCGGGGCCGGGTCGTCGAGCCGCAGGAGCAGGCCCACGACACCGAGGTCGTCGAGCTCGACGATCCGGCGGCCGGGCCCGGCGAGGGCCAGCGCGCCGCGGGCGGTGCGGTAGGCCTCGACCAGCGCGTCCCCGGCGGCGGAGACCGCGACCACGGCGTCGACCACCCCGCGGGCGCGCAGCAGGGCGCGGCGCAGCACCTCGGCGGCGGCGCCGTCGCTCTCCGGCCACAGCGCCACGACGACCTCGCGGTGGGCCGCCACCAGCGGTCGCGGCCGCACCCCCGCGACCTCGCGGGCCGCCTCCGCGACAGCCCGCTGCACCACCGCGGGCGAGTCCGGGGTGACCCGGGCGACCAGCGCGCGGTGCGACCTGCCCAGGTCGTGGCCCAGCAGCGCCGCCCGGTCCCGGACCGCCGCGGAGCCGGGGTCGGCGCCCGCGAGCAGGTCCGACAGCAGCTCGCCCCGTAGGTTCTGCTCGACCTCCTGGGCGGTCCGCTGCCGCAGCAGCTCCAGCGACAGCACGATCGAGGCGTGCTCCAGGGCCCGCCGGTCCAGGGCGGCGAGAGTGCCCGCCCGGCCCGGCACGACGACCCGGGCGGCGACCTCGCCGGAGAGCACCACGTCCGCGACGACGTCCTCCCCGACCTCCCGGACGAGCGCGGCCCCGGACCGCCGGTGCACGTCGGGATCGGACGCGGGGCCGTCGGCCGGTGCACCCGCTCGCGGCCCCGCACCCACCCACGCGTGCGCTCCCGCAGGCGGTCGACCGCCTGCGGGAGCGGAGGCGAGCTCGTCCCCCCGGGCGTCGAGGACCTGGACCGGGGAGCCGAGCAGGTCGTGCAGCGCGGTCACGATCCCCGCGATCCCGCCCGCCCGCACCGCGACCCGGAGCAGCCGCTCGTGGATCTCCTCCGAGCGCGTGACCAGGTCGTGCTGGTGGCGGAGGTCCTCCAGCACCCGGGCGGAGGTGATCGCGATGGCGGCGTGCTCCGCCAGCAGGGCGAGCCTGCCGGTCTCCTCGGGGCCGAACTCGTGGACCGCCGACCGGTAGCTGTTCAGCGTCCCGATCACGCCCGACGCCGTGACCAGCGGGACCGACAGCATCGAGCGGTACAGCTCGCGTGCGACCCCTCCCCAGACGAAGTCCGGGTCGAGCGAGATGTCCGCGATCGCGAACGGCTCCCCCGAGCGGTAGGCGCGGCTCGACGGCGCCCCGACGGTCGCGTCCGCCTCGAGCGGGACGGGGCGGTCGGAGTTGACCCGCGCCACGTACTCCTCCGGGAGCCCGTCCCAACCCACGATCACGAGGGTGCGCTCGTCGGCATCCGGCACGAGGACCCCGCAGAAGTCCAGGCCGAGCAGCTCGCGGGCGGTCGCGGCGACCAGGTCCAGGACCTCACGCAGCCCCCGCCCCGCGTTGACGGCCGCGGTGAGCGCCCCGATCGCGGACAACCAGTCCCGCAGTTCCATCGGCGGAGTGTCCGCCGAGACACCTCCGGAGCACAAGGTGTGTCGCCACAGCCATGGTTCGGCGCCCCGGCGATCAGCAGACTCGGGTCCACTCGCTCGCACCACGAAAGGGCAAGGATGTCGACGACGACCCTCTCCCCCGAACCGGCCCGGACCGCCGCGGCGGGCCGCCCGGTCCTGGACCCGGCCACCGGCGCCGTCCTCGAGACGGTGCCGGACAGCAGCATCGCCGAGGTCGACGCCGCGATCGCCCGCGCGCTCACGGCCTTCACCGCCGGGCCGTGGCCCGCGCTCACCCGGACGCAGCGCGGCAGGCTCCTGCTCCGCGTCGCGGACGTGATCGAGGCCCGGTCGGAGGAGCTGTACCGGCTGGAGACCCGCAACAACGGTCGCCCGGTCACCGAGACCCGCGCCCAGCTCTCCCGGGTCCCGGAGTGGTTCCGCTACAACGCCGGGCTGCTCGCCGCGCAGCGGGACTCCGTGCTCCCCTCCGACGGCCCGTACCTCACCTACCAGCGCCGGGCCCCGCTCGGCGTCTGCGGGATCATCACCCCGTTCAACCACCCGCTGCTGATCCTGGCCCGCAGCCTCTCCGCCGCCCTGGCCACCGGGAACACCGTGGTGGTCAAGCCGAGCGAGACCACCCCGCTGTCCACCCTCGCGCTGGTCGACCTGCTCGCCGAGGCGGGCGTCCCGGACGGCGTGGTCACCGTCGTGACCGGCGGCCGCGAGGTGGGCGAGCGCCTGACCGGCCACCCGGACATCGCCAAGATCACCCTGACCGGCGGGACCGAGGCCGGCCGGGCCGCCGCCGTCGCCACCGCACGACGGTTCGCCCGGGTGACCGCGGAGCTGGGCGGCAAGACCCCGATCGCCGTCTTCGACGACATCGACCCCGTCGTGGCAGCCGAAGGTGCGGCCTTCGCGGCCTTCGTCGCGGCCGGACAGTCCTGTGTGGCCGGTTCCCGGTTCCTGGTCCAGGAGGGGATCTACGCGGAGTTCGTCGCGGCGCTGGCCCGCCGCGCGGACGCGATCCGGATCGGCGACCCCTCCGACCCCGCCACGCAGCTGGGGCCGCTGGTCAGCGCCGCGCAGCGGGACAAGGTCCGCGCGCTCGTCGAGGCAGGCCGGGTCGAGGGCGCACGGATCGCCGCGGGTGGCGGTGTGCCGGACCTGCCCGCGCCCCTGAACCAGGGCTTCTTCCTGCAGCCCACCGTGATCGCGGACGCGACCATGGACATGCGGGTGGCGCGCGAGGAGATCTTCGGACCCGTTGCCGTCGTCGTCCCCTTCCGCGACGAGGCGGACGCGATCGCCAAGGCCAACGACAACCGCTTCGGCCTGGGCGCGGGCGTCTGGACCCGCGACCTCGCCCGCGGCCACCGCGTCGCCGACGCCGTGCGGGCCGGGATGGTCTGGGTCAACGACCACCACCGCCTCGAGCCCTCACTGCCCTGGGGCGGGATCAAGGAGTCCGGCACCGGGCGGGACGCCGGGACCGAGTCCTTCGACGACTTCACGTGGATCAAGACCGTCGTCGTGCGCACCGCCGCCGACGACGTCGACTGGTACGGCGCCGACGCGCCGGGCCGCCTCAATTGACGGCAAGGGAGCCGATCCGATGTCCGATTCCCCCGGGTGGCGCACGGTCATCACCCGCACCCAATGGCTCGTGCTGGCAGGCACCACGATGGGCTGGGCCCTCGACGGGTTCGCAGGCAGCCTCTACTCCCTGATCCTGGGCCCCGCGATGACGGAGCTGCTGCCGCACAGCGGCATCGCCGTCTCCGGCGGCACCATCGGGCTCTACGGCGGGATCACCGTCGCGCTGTTCCTGTTCGGCTGGGGCACCGGCGGGATCCTGTTCGGGATCCTCGCCGACTACTTCGGCCGGGTGAAGGTGCTCTCCGCGGGCATCGTCACCTACGCGGTGTTCACCGCGCTGGCGGCGTTCGCGGACACCTGGTGGCAGCTCGGCGTGCTGCGGTTCATCGCCGGGCTCGGGTCCGGTGTGGAGGCCCCGGTCGGGGCCGCACTCGTCGCCGAGGTGTGGCGCAACAAGTACCGGGCCCGGGCCTGCGGCGTGATGATGTCCGGCTACGCGCTGGGCTTCTTCCTCGCCGCGCTGGCCTACGCGATCCTCGGCAACCACGGCTGGCGGCTGATGATGGGCATCGCGGTGCTGCCCGCGCTGCTCGTCTACTTCATCCGCCGCCACGTGCCCGAGCCGCCGGAGGTCGCGCACGGCATCCGCGCCCGTCGGGAGCGGAGGGCCGCCGGGACCCGCACCGCCGAGGACCGGTTCGTGCTGGCCCGCCTGCTCAGCCCGCCGCTGCTGCGCCGCACCCTGGTCGGCACCGCGCTGGCCACCGGCTCGCTGGTCGCCTTCTGGTCGGTGTCCACCTGGTACCCGCAGGTCATCCGGCAGGCCGCCGCGGCGGCCGAGCTGGACCCGTCGGTCGCCAACGGCCGCGTCGCGCTCGCCTCGATGCTCTTCAACGCGGGCGGCATCCTCGGCTACGCGACCTGGGGCTTCCTGGCCGACGCCATCGGCCGTCGCAAGGCCTTCGCCACCAGCTTCGCGATCTCCGCGGTCAGCGTGGCGCTGCTGTTCCCCGTCCACCCCGGCTGGGGCGCGTTCCTGCTGGTCCTACCGGTCGCCGGGTTCGGCCTCTACGGCGCCCTGTCCGGGATCCTGGTCTACGGCCCGGAGCTGTTCCCGCCGTCGGTGCGGGCCACCGGCATGGCGCTCTACAACGGCATCGGCCGCTACCTCACCGCCGCCGGTCCGCTGGTCGCAGGCGTGATCGCCGCGTCCTGGTTCAGCGGCGACCTCGGGCTCGCGACGACGTGCGTCGTCGCCGTCGGGATGCTCGGCGCGCTCGGCCTGTTCTTCGCCCCCGAGACCAAGGGGCAGCCCCTCCCGTCCGACGCCGTCCCCGCCCGCGAGGAGATCCACTGATGTCTCCCTACGAAGGCGCCCGCGCCGCCGTGCTCGGCGGCTCCATCGGGGGCCTCACCACCGCCCTGCTGCTGCGCGACCTCGGCTTCACCGTCGACGTCTACGAGCGCACGCCCACCCCGCTCGACGGCCGCGGCGGCGGCATCGTCCTGCAGCCGGACACCGTCCGCTGGTTCACCGAGCGCAGCACGCAGCACCCCGAGGCCCTGTCCACCGCCACCGAGTACGTCCAGTACCTCGACCACGACAACGGGATCCTGCACCGCGACGTCCGACGCTGGACCTACACCTCGTGGGGCACCTTCTACCGCGGGCTGCTCGCGGACTTCGGCACCGAGCACTACCACCTCGGCGAGTTCGCCTGCGGCGTCTCGCAGACCGAGGCGGGCGCGACGGTCCGCTTCGTCAGCGGGCTCCGGGTCGAGGCCGACCTGGTCGTGTTCGCCGACGGGATCACCTCGATCGGCCGGTCCCTGCTGGACCCGGCGGCCACGCTCGAGTACTCCGGGTACGTCGGCTGGCGCGGCACCGTGCCCGAGCAGGAGCTGACCGCGGACACCCGCGCGCTGCTGGGCAACGCCATCTCCTACAGCGTGATCCCGAACTCGCACATCACCGTCTACCCGATCCCGGGCGAGAGCGGTCCGCAGGACCGGCTGATGAACTACGTCTGGTACCGCAACGTGCCGCGCGGCTCCGAGCTGGCCGAGATGCTGATCGACAAGCGCGGGTTCACCGGCACCGTCTCGCTGCACCCGGGGCAGGTGCAGGACCGCTACGTCGAGGAGATGCGGTCGGCCGCGGCCGCTCTCGCCCCCGCCGCCGCCGAGGTCGTCGGCCGGACCGCCCAGCCGTACATCCAGGTGGTCTCGGACGTCCGGTCCTCGAGGATGGCCGACGGCCGGGTCGCCCTGATCGGCGACGCCGCCGCGGCCGCCCGCCCGCACGCCGCGGCGGGCACGGCCAAGGCCGCGGCCGACGCCTGGGCCCTCGCCGACGCGCTGGAGGCCGCCGACGGCGACGTCGCCGCCGCCCTCCGCAAGTGGGAGCCCGCCCAGCTGGAGCTCTCCGCCCGGCTGCTGGAGCGCGTGCAGGACATCGGCGCGCGCTCGCAGTTCCACAACACCTGGACCCCGGGCGATCCCAGCCTGCGGTTCGGCCTCTACGGACCCGGAAAGTAGGCCCGCCATGACGTACCTCGCCGATCTCCCCCTCGCCGGCACGCTGGTCGGCACCGACTTCGAGGGCTGGTCCCCGGAGCTGCGCGCCGAGTTCGAGTCCCACGCCTTCGACGCCGAGGTGGGCTCCCGGCTGCTGAGCGCGAACGAGCGCGTGCGGGTCTGGGAGATCCGGCTCGCCCCCGGCGAGCGCTGGCACGCCCACCGGCACGTCCTCGACTACTTCTGGACCGCGGTGAACGCGGGTCGCAGCCGCCAGCACACCAGCGACGGCACCACCCGCGAGGTCTCCTACCGCGCGGGTGAGACCCGGCACTTCACCTTCGCCGAGGGCCAGTACCTGCTGCACGACATCGAGAACGTCGGCGAGACGGACCTCGTCTTCGCCACCGTGGAGCACCTCGACAGCGCCAACGCCCCCTTGGACCTCCCATGATCGACGTCCACGCCCACTGGCTGCCCGCGGACCTGTTCGCCCTGCCGCCGGGCGCCCCGTACGGGCCGCTGCAGGACCGCGGCGGGGAGCTGCACCTCGGCGAGGTCCCGCTGTCCATCGCCCCCGCGGCGATGAGCGACGTGTCCGCGATCCGCGCCGACATGGCCGCCGCCGGGATCGAGGTGCGCGTGCTGTCCGCGCCGCCCTTCGCCTTCCCGGTCGGCGGGCCCGCGCCGGAGTACGTGGCCGCGTTCAACGCGGCCCTCGCCGACGTCGTCGCCGGGTCGGACGGCGCCTTCCGCGGGCTCGGTCTGGTCGACCTCGACTCGACCGACTCCGCCTCCGCCACGCTCGCGGCCCTCGCCGACGCTGCGGGGATCGCCGGGGTCGCGGTCCCGCCCGTGCTCGGGGGCACGTCCTTCGACCGCGGCGTGCTGCGACACGTGCTCGGTGAGGCGGCCCGACTGGGGCTGTCGGTGCTGGTCCACCCGATGCAGCTGCCGCGGCCGGAGTGGGACCACCACTACCTGCCGAACCTCGTCGGCAACCCGGTCGAGACGGCCACCGCGGTCGCCGCGCTGCTGCTCGGCGGGGTCAAGGACGAGCTGCCGGACCTGCGGCTCTGCGTCGTCCACGGTGGCGGCTGCACCCCCGGGCTGCTCGGCCGCTGGGACCACGGCTGGCGGACCCGGCCCGATGTCCGGCAGGACTCGACCCGCCCGCCGGGCGACGTCGTCCGGGAGCTGTGGTTCGACACCGTCACCCACGACCCGGACCTGCTCGCGCTGTTGACCACGCGGGTCGGCAAGGGGGCGGTGGTCTGCGGCAGCGACTACCCGTTCGACATGGCGCAGGCCGATCCGCTCGGCTTCGCGACGTCCACCGGTCTCGACGCCGCCGCGCTCGCGGCGAACGCCCGCGCCTTCCTGGGGGAGCCGTGATCTTCACGCCACTGGAGCTCGGCGGGGTCACGCTGCCGAACCGGATCGTGCTGTCCCCGATGTGCCAGTACAGCGCCGGGGCCGACGGGGTGCCCACGGACTGGCACCTCGTGCACCTCGGCGCCCGGGCCATCGGCGGCTTCGGGCTCGTCCTGACCGAGTCCACCGCCGTCTCGCCGGAGGGCCGGATCAGCCCGCGGGACGTCGGGCTCTGGTCGGCGGCGCAGGTCGCGGGCTGGCGGCGGGTCACCGACTTCGTACACGCCCAGGGCACGCCGATCGGCGTGCAGCTCGGGCATGCGGGCCGCAAGGCGTCGACCTACGCGCCGGGCGACGGGCGGGGCTCCATCCCCGTGTCCGACGGCGGCTGGCCCGCGCTGGGGCCGTCGCCGCTGGCCTACCGGGGCTACGCCGAGCCGGTGAGCGCGGATCCCGCGCAGGTCGTGGCCGAGTTCGGGGCGGCGGCCGTGCGGGCCGTGGAGGCGGGGTTCGACGTCGTCGAGGTCCATGCCGGCCACGGCTACCTGCTGCACCAGTTCCTCTCCCCGCGCGCCAACGAGCGCACCGACTCCTACGGCGGCTCCTTCGACAACCGGATCCGGCTGCTGGTCGAGGTCGTGGACGCGGTGCGGGCGGCCGGGCTCCCGGTGCTGGTGCGGGTGTCCGCCACGGACTGGGTCGAGGGCGGCTGGACGGTCGAGGAGACCGTGGCACTGGCGCCGGTGCTGCGGGACCACGGCGTGGCCCTGGTCGACGTGACCACCGGCGGCCTCGACCCGGACCAGGTCATCCCCGTCGGCCCGGGCTACCAGGTGCCGTTCGCCGCGCAGGTGCGGGCGAAGGGGGACGTCGCGGTGGGCGCCGTCGGCCTGATCACCGATCCCGAGCAGGCGGAGACGATCCTCGCCGAGGGCGCCGCGGACGTCGTGTTCCTGGCCCGGGAGGCCCTGCGGGACCCGAACTGGCCCCTGCACGCCGCCCGGGCCCTGGCCTCCGACACACCCGGGTATCCCGCCCAGTACGCCCGGGCCGCCCCGCGCTGACGCGCGGGTTGCCCACAGGGTTGTCCACAGCTGTGGATCGAACTAGTGTTCGAGATCGGCCGGGCCCTCCTGGACCTGCAGGCCCAGCTGGCTGGCGACCGCCGCCATGATGTCCTGCACCGCCACCGTGTCGGCCAGCGGCATCACCGTGCTCTCCACGCGGCCGGCCCGCACACCCGCGGTGACCTCGGCGATCTCGTGGGAGTAGCCCACGCCGAGGGGCCACAGGGAGAGCTCCTCTGGATCGTGGCCGTTGCGGTGCACCCGCAGCGAGACGGGGTGGTGGAAGCGGGGCGGGACCTCGATCCAGCCGCCCGTCCCGACCACCCGCGCCATGCCCGGGGACTGGCAGAGCAGCGAGGCGAACAGCGTCGCGCTGCGGCCCTCGGGGTAGGTGAGCAGCACGGACTCCTCGACGTCCACCCCGGTCTCGGCCAGCACGCCGTGCGCGTGCACGGCCTCCGGCGTACCGAGCACCATCTGCGCGAACGAGATCGGGTAGACGGTGAGGTCGAACAGCGCGCCGCCGCCGAGGGCCGGGTTGAAGAAGCGGTCCGCCGGGTCCGCGTTCTGCTGGGCGCCCAGGTCCGCCTGCACGGCGCGGACCTCGCCGATCGCCCCCTCCGCGATCAGCTGCCGGAGCTTCACGACGGCGGGCTGGAAGCGCGTCCACATCGCCTCCATCACGAACACCCCGTGCTCGGCGGCCGCGGCGGCGATCTCCCGGGTGGCCTCCGGGGTGACCGTGAACGCCTTCTCCACCAGCAGGTGCTTGCCCGCGCGGATCGCCGCCAGCGCCATGGCGCGGTGCTGGGGGTGGGGGGTGGCGAGGTAGAGGACGTCCACGTCCGGGTCCTCGAGGATCGTGCGGTAGTCGTGCACCGCCGAGAGGCCGAACTCGTCCGCGAAGGCCTGGGCCCGCTCCTTCGACCGCGATGCGACCGCCGTCAGCGCGGCCTCTGGGACGTGCGGGAAGTCCGCCGCCACCTTCCGGGCGATGCGCCCCGGCCCGACCACACCCCACCGCACGACTCGGTCGGTCACTTCACACCCTCCATGAGCCGCTTGAGCAGCGGCGTCGACAGCATCACGAGCAGGCCGACCACGATCGCGACCGCCCCGAGGATCCCGAAGTACGCGCCCTCGGACTCCTCGCTGTAGAAGCCTGCCAGGGTCCCGGACAGCGCGCTGCCCAGCGCCACGGAGAGGAAGAACAGCCCGACCATCTGCGCCCGGAAGGCGGCGGGCGCGAGCTTGGTGGAGATCGACAGCCCCACCGGCGAGATCATCAGCTCGGCGACGGTGAAGACGAACAGGATCCCGACGAGCCCGAGCAGCGGCGCGCTGTTCGGCCCGCCGCCCGCCATCGGCAGGAACAGCAGGAACGCCACACCCATGATCGCCGTCCCCAGCCCGAACTTGATCGGGGTCGCGGGCTGGCGGCTGCCCAGCTTGGTCCACAGCGCCGCGAACACGCCGGACAGGATGATGATGAACACCGGGTTGATCGACTGCACCCAGCCGACGGGCATCTCCCAGCCGAACAGGTTCCGGTCCAGCCGCTGGTCGGAGTAGAGCGTCACGACGGTGAACTGCTGCTGGTAGAGCGACCAGAAGGCGGCGCTGGCGATCCACAGCGGGATGAACGCCAGCACCCGCCGCCGCTCCACCGCGGTGACCTTCCCACTCGTCAGCAGGAGGGCGAAGTAGCCGACGGCGGCCACGATCGTCACCAGGATGACGGCGAGGTCGAGCCGGTCCGCACTCAGCACGCCGGTCAGCGCGAGCACCAGGATCAAGACGAGCGCCACGCCCGCGAGCACGATCATCCGCGTGCGCTCGGACCGGGCCAGCGGCGACGGGACCTCGTGCGCGGCCTCGGGGAGGTGCTTGCGCCGGATCGCGTACTGGACCAGCCCGACCGCCATCCCGACGGCCGCCAGCCCGAACCCGACGTGGAATCCCGCGACGTCCGCCAACCACCCCGTCAGCAACGGCCCGACCAGGGCACCCAGGTTGATGCCGAGGTAGAACAGCGAGAACCCGGCGTCTCGCCGCTCGTCCTCCGGCGCGTAGAGGGTGCCGACGAGCGCGGTCGCGTTCCCCTTGACCCCGCCGCTGCCGAGCGCGATCAGCACCAGCCCGACACCCACGCCGAGCATGCCCGGCAGCACCGACAGCGCGATGTGCCCGAGCATGACCACGACAGCGGCGTAGAACAGCGTCCGCTCGGCGCCGAGGACGCGGTCGGCGAGCCAGGTGCCCACGATCGTCGAGAGGTAGACGAGCCCGCCGTACGCCCCGACGATCCCCGTGGCGGTGGCCTCGGAGATCCCCAGCCCGCCCCCGGCCGTCGAGTAGTACAGGTAGATCAGCAGGATGCCCTGCATGCCGTAGAAGGAGAACCGCTCCCACAGCTCCACACCGAACAGGGCCGACAGCAGCGAGGGCTGCCCGAAGAAGCTCCGGTCGGTCGACGTCGTGACCGGGCGCGTGTCGCTCATGGACTCACCCTGTCAGCGCAGGTCGACGCCGTCATGACCCCGAACCGATGAGATTTCCCGAAGGTCGGTGGCGTCGGTCGCCCAGCCGGCTACGCCTCGCTCTGCATACTGGCGCGATCTCCGATCGCCTCGCCCAGGGTCACGTCGAAGCGCTGGGCGATCGCCTGCAGCGTCGCCTCGTCCGCGTCCGAGCGTCGCGCCTCGGCGAACTCGGCGATCAGCTCCAGCAGCTCGCGCGCGGTGGCCATCTCCCGTCCTTCCCGTGTGTCCGGTAGCGGTTCGAGCACTGCGGTGTCACGACGGACTCGCCGCAGTGGTCGGGTCGGTGGTCGGGTCGGTGGTCGGGTCGGTGGTCGGGTCGTCGGTGGTGTCGGCAGGCACTTCGGCGGCGTGCCCCCGCGGGATCAGGGCGACGAGGATCGCACCGAGCAGCGCGGGGGCGGCGAAGGCGTAGAACAGCACCGGGGTCGGGAGCTGCGCCGAGAGCAGGATCCCACCGTAGACCGGCCCGAGGATGCCGCCGAGCCTCCCGACCGCGAGCGCGGTGCCGATGGCGGTGGCGCGGATGCGGGTCGGGTACCGGCCCGCGATGAAGACGTTGATCAGGATCTGGGTCCCGACCGTGCCGACACCGGCGAGGACGACGGCGACGTAGAGCACACCGAGCGGCAGCGGGGAGCTCAGCACCGCGATGCCGATCACCGCGAGCAGGAACGACGCCGCCGTCGCGGGCTTGGAGCCGATGCGGTCGGCGAGGCGCCCGACCGCCACCGGCCCGAGCGCGGTGCCCACGTTGAGCACGATCAGGAAGGTCAGCGCGGAGCCGAGCTCGTACCCGGCGGAGCGCATGAGCTGCGGGAGCCAGGTGTAGAGGCCGAACAGCACCAGCAGCGACGCGAAGGTGGTCAGGCAGAACAGGATCGTCATCAGGGCGCGGTCGCGGGCGAACAGCACGGCGAACCGCCCGCGGCCGCCGGCCTGCTCCTCGACCGCGGAGCCGGCGGGCTCGATGAGGGCGGGATCGAGCCCGAGCCGGTGGATCCACCGTTCGGCGGCCTGGTCCTGGCCGCTCGCTCGCAGGTAGACGAGGGACTCCGGAAGGAAGCGGACCGCCAGGGGCAGCACGACGAGGGCGGCCAGGCCCCCGATGAGGTACTCGGCGCGGAAGCCGAGCGCCGGGACGACGGTGGCCGCGACGACGGCGGCGAGCGCCCCGCCGAGCCCGACTCCGACGAAGGCGAGCGCGGTGTTGAGGTTGCGGCGCTGCCGCGGCGAGTACTCGAAGACCAGCGCGGCGATCGAGGGCAGCACGCCCCCGACGCCGATCCCCACCAGGACCCGCCCGGCGGCGAACACCGGTACCCCGGGGGCGATCCCGCACAGCACCATCGCCAGGGAGAAGACCGTGACGCTGACGAGGACGAGCCGTCGGCGCCCGAGGAGGTCGGTGAGCAGGCCGACCAGCACGGCGCCGACCAGCATCCCGATCGGGGTCAGGCTGCCGAGCACCCCGGCCTGGGGCACCGTCAGGTTCCAGTCCTGGTCGGCGAGCATGGCAGGCAGGGCGGCGCCGTAGGCGATCACGTCGTATCCCTCGAGCGTCATGCACGCGAGGCAGAGCAACAGGACGCTGGTCGGGGTCCGCGACGCCGAAGAGGGCGCAGTGGAGGACATGGCGACAGTGCCTTTCGGTGGAGGGCCGCCGCTCAGGTCGGCGGTGCGAGGGGGAAGCGCTTGTCCAGCCAGCCGCGGATCTCCTCGGCGGCCAGCTCGTTGCCGGTGGGTGCGCCCTCGGCCAAGGCGCCGCCGAAGTGGAGACCACGGACGGATGCGACGGTGAGCTCCTCCGAGCCGAGGGCGGCGATCATGCGGCGGCCGTCGGCGGGGAACGCGGCCTGGTCGCCTGTCAGCTCGACGAACAGCGTCGGCGTGGTGACGCCGGGCGCGCACCGCACGAAGTCGGCCTTCGAGCTGAGCCCGGACCAGGTGGAGAGCCAGGCTTCGGGGGTGGTGAGCCGCCCGAAGCCGACCTGCCCGTAGTCGATCAGGTCCGGGCGCTTGCCGAACAGCGAGCCGTACGGCCGCTCGCTCGGATCGAGCGAGAGGTCGACGTTGCGCGGATCGGCGTCCGTGCGGAAGATCGTCATGATCGTGGGGGCCAGCGCGCGGCGGCGGTCGGCGGCCGCGCCGGACTCCTTGTGCGCCTTGCGGGCCGCGGCGGCGCGGGCCAACGCCTCGCGGGCGACCGCGTCGATCCGGGCGACCCGGTCGCGTTGCGCGGCACGGTAGCGCGCCAGGAACTCCGGCGAGTACGACGAGCTCTGCGGCGGCTCCGCGAACCCGTTCGCCGGGTTCCAGGGGTCCAGCTCGGGCACGACCGCTAGGGGGTCCCTCTCGTCGGCGACCGAGGGGTCGATGCAGGCCAGGAGCAGCTTGCCCTGGCCGGGGTGCGGGGCGAGGAAGATCGCGCCGTCCGCGACCGGCATGTCCGCGCCCGCGAGGTCGACCGGCCGACCGCCCGGGGTCCGGGACATCCGCGCAGCCGGCGACAGCGCCGCCTGCTCCAGGTAGTACGCGAACAGCGTGCCGCCGCCGGAGTGCCCGAGCACCACGACGTCGTCGTAGCGCTCGCGCAGGAACACCTGGCCTGCGGCGACGTCCAGCAGCGCCTGCTCGTGGACGAGGTTCAGGTCGTTGTTCACCGAGCGGGTGTGCTGCGTCCACACCGCGACCCCGGCCTGCAGCAGCAGCGGAACCATCGGGTGGTGCGTGACGTCCTGGCGTGGGTGCATCAGGCACACCGCGGTCCGCGCGCCGGGCACGGTGGTCAGCACCCCGCGCACTGTGGCACCGTCGGCCGTGGTCAGCTCGTGGACGGACGTCACCGTCGAGGCGGGTCGCTCCCCCGCGGCGAGATAGCGGCCCGTGCCCAGGCGCCCGGTCATGCCTGCTCCACGCGCAACGCGTCCTTGTCGTGTCGGGTGATCCGGGCGGTGCGGGCCACCCCGGCGACGCACGAGTACCAGACGGCGTGTCGGCAACCCGTGGCTCGCCGGTCGATCACGATCGGGCCGTCCGCACTGATCACGAAGTACGGGCCGACCTGCCCGACGGTGACCGCCGGGTCCTCCGCGGCGACCTTCGCGACGGCGGTGTTCTCCGGGACGTCGAGGATGTAGAGCTCGATCACCGGGCCGGCTCCGATCCCACCGGCTCCCAGCCGGGCGCCCGCTCGACGATCAGCTCGGCCTTGCGCGCCAACAGCTTTCCGAAGCTCGGCTCCGGCTGGTCGAGGACGTCGAGCAGCGCGTCGATGGTCAGGGTCGCGTCGAGGTCCTCCTGCGGAGTGACCGGCCGCATCGCCCGGGTGATCTCGAAGAAGTAGCCGTTCGGGTCGTGGGTGTAGATCGACTCGATGGTCTCGTGCTTGATCTGCATCTCGACCGGCCAGTCGCTCGCGTCCAGCCTGCGGCGGTACTCCAGCAGGTCCTCCTCGCCGTCGACGTGGATCGCGAGGTGCCGGGAGCGCACGAAGTACTCGGGGACCTCGGCGTCGAAGCGCCCGTAGACGTCCCCCTTGGCGCGGAGGTCGCCGCCGATCGAGGGGTCCGTGCCGAAGTAGTAGAAGAACGCGATGCGGTCGTCGTTGCCGATGTCGAAGAAGAAGTGGATGAAGTCCGGGTGGTCCTCCGGGCCCCAGCCCGCGGCGCAGATCGAGTGCACCACCGGGAAGCCGAGGACGTCCCGGTAGAAGCGCACCGTGGCTGCGGGGTCGAAGGTCGGGAACGCGACATGGTCGACCCCCCGGACCCGGTGGTCCAGCTCTGTCATCAGTACCTCCACGACGGTCTTGCGGTGGTCACCCACGACCCTACGCCAGCGTTGACGCTTGAGTCCAGAGTTTGACGATAAAGACGATCGGGCAGGCGCACGGGATCCCGGGAGCCGGCGGCGCGAGCCGTCAGAGGTCGAGGACGCGCTCGAGGTGGTCGAGGTCCTGCCGCAGGAGCTTGATCGCCGCGGCGGGGCCCTCGCCGCCGGGAACCTGATGGTCGGGGCGCTGCAGGGCGGCCACGGCCATGTCGGCGAGCTGCTCGATCACGCTCTCGGCGGTGTCGCGGCCACCGGGGTGGAACCACCAGGCCACCCAGTTGCACATGCCGAGCACGCCGAGCGCCGCGACCCGGGCGTCGACCGGCCGGAACACACCGGAGCGCACCCCGTCGTCCACCACACCGGCGATGGTCTTCAGCACCGCCCGGCGGCCCTCGTCGTAGGCCGCGGTCAGCTCCTCCGGCAGCTCGGCCTCGGAGCGGATCAGCAGCCGGAACCGCTCGGGTTGGGTCACCCGGCGGCGCACGAGGACCTCGACGATCCCCCGCAGGGTCACGATCGGGTCCAGGTTCCGCGCGACCAGCGCGCTGAGCTCGTCGAGCGGCCCGCTCGTCACCTCGGTGACCAGCTTGGACAGCAGCTCGTCCTTGCTCTTGACGTAGTAGTACAGCGCCGGCCGGGTGATGCCCAGGGCGTCGGCGATGTCCTGCAGGCTCGTGCCTGCGAACCCACGCTCGGCGAAGAGACGAGTGGCGTGCTCGTAGAGCTCGTTCTCCACCAGCTCGCGGCGGGCGGTGCTCGCCCCCCCGCGCTTGCGCCCGGTCCCGTTGCCGCTCATGTGCTGATGGTAGGGGCCGTCGTCACCGGCCTCCCGCGAGCAGCCGTCCCGCACCGGGCAGGACGGGATCGAGGCCGAGGCTCGTGAGCAGCGCGTACGCTCCGGCGGTAGCGGCGGAGAGCACCGGCAGCCCGAACTCCTCCTCGGCCGGGCCGACGAGGTCGAGCGAGGGCATCTGCACGCAGGCGGAGATGACCAGGGCATCCGCACCGGTGAGGTCGAGGCCCCGAGCCGCCTCCATCACCCGGTCCCCGGGGATGCACCCCACCTCGGTGTTGTCGCCGACCTCGAGCGCCGCCCAGTCGACGACGGTGAAACCCTCCGCCTCCAGGTAGGCGACGACCTGTTCGGCGAGGGGCCGCATGTAGGGGGTGACCAGGCCGATCCGGCGGGCCCCCAGTGCGGTCAGCCCGTCGACCAGCGCACCGGCGCTGGACAGGATCGGCGTGTCCGGGAGCTGGTCGCGGACGGCCTTCTCCACGCGTTGGTGCTCCCCCGGGCCCTGCGCCATCAACGCGACGAGGCAGGCGTAGAGCAGGCCGTCGACGTGGGCGTCGGCCAGCTCGTCGACGCAGCGCTCCCGCTGGGCGTTCATCGCCTTGAGCTCCTCCGGGGACACCTGGTGCATCCGCATCCGGCTGGAGTGGAAGGAGAAGCTCTCGGCGTGGCGGCCGAGCAGGGCCGGGATCTCGGTCTCGACGGTCACGTTGGAGCTGGGGACGATCAGTCCGATCCGGTGTGTCACTGGACGGCACTCACTTTCCGGGCGATGTCGGCGGCCAGGCGCTTCTTGTCCGTCTTGCCGACGAGGGTGCGGGGGATCTCGGGGAGGTGTTCGAGGCGTTCGGGCCATTTGAACTTGGCGACCTCGAGGGCGGCGAAGTGTTCCTGCACCTCGGACAGGGTCAGCTCCGCGCCCTCGACCACCACGTAGGCGCAGGTTCGTTCGCCGAGCCGCGGGTCCGGCATCGGCACGACCGCGACCGCCGTGACTCGCGGGTGCCGGAGCAGGAGCACCTCCACCTCCTCGGCGTTGACCTTCTCGCCACCGCGGTTGATCAGGTCCTTGAGCCTGCCCTCGATCGAGACGTACCGTTCGCCCTCGATCTCGACGAACGCGGCCAGGTCGCCGGTGCGGTAGAAGCCGTCCGAGGTGAAGGCGCGGGCGTTGTGCTCGGGTGCGTCGAAGTAGCCGGGGAGCGTGTACGGGCCGCGCGCGCAGAGCTCGCCGACCTCTCCCACGGCGACGTCGGCCTCCGAATCGGGCTCCAGGATCCGCACCTCGTCGAGCACGGACAGCGGGGTCCCCACCGTCGTCAGCCGCGCCTCCCGTGGCGCGCCGGGCCGGGTCGTCAGGAACAGTCCCTCGCCCATCCCGAACAGCTGTCCCGACCAGAGTCCCCGGGACTCCAGGGCCTCGAACAGCGCGGGCGGGATCTTGCTGCCGGACAGGACGAGCTGGGTCACCGCCTTGGTGGCGGCGTCGAAGTCGGGATGATCGACGGCGCGGTAGTGGCCGTGCCCGAGCAGGACGTGGGTGGCACCCTCGCGGGCCATCAGCGGGAGCGACTCGTCGAGGTCGGGGGTGCCGAGGACCAGACAGGCGCCGACACTGTGCGGGGCGTGGACCGCGCAGACGATGCCCGCGTTGTGGATGATCGGGATGAGGTGCGCGACCCGGGTCCGGGCCGTCCAGCCCCAGGACCGGGCGTACTCCGCGGCGTTGTACCAGTATTCCGCGTGGCGACGAGGGATCACCTTCGGCACCCCGGTGGTACCCCCGGAGAGCTGGTGGACGGCGACGGCGTCGGGGTCGATGTCCGCCTGGATCCGTTCGACCAGGGCGCGCGCCGCGGCCGCGTCCTGGCCGCGGCCGAGTGCGGTGAGCGACTCGCCGCGCGGGTCGTCGCCCAGGACGAGCACGTGCCTCAGCGTCGGGTGGTCGCGCCGCTGCTCCTCGGCGAACCCGACGAGGTCGAAGCCGCGCTGTCCCGCCTCGACCAGGTGGGCGACCGCGCCGACGCGGCGGCTGATCTCACCGATCTCGTGGCCGCGGTGCGCCGCGAGCGTGGCGACCGGGATGAGGCCCGCCTTGAGCACGCCGTACCAGGCGACCACGGCCTCGAGCCGGTTCGTGACCTGGAACAGCACGGGATCTCCGGGCCGCAGCCCCAACCCGGCCAGCCCCGCCGCGAGGAGGTCGGTTCGCCGATCGAGCTCGACGAACGTGAGCCGCCCCTCCAGCGCGACGACGGCGTCGCGACCCGGGTGGGCGCACGCGACCCGGTGGAACTCGGTCGCGATCGTGGCGGTACCCCACAAGCCGGTCTCGCGGTAGCGGCGGACCGCGGCCTCGGGGTAGGGGACGAGAGTCATGCGGTCTCCTCGGAGAGCGCCACCAGGTCGGTGCGGCCGCTGACCAGCCCGGCGGCGAGATCGTCGCGCAATGCGGCCGACCCCTCCACCGCGGTCATCGTGCCCGTCTCCAGCCGGACCCGCTCGGCCAGGTCGAGCCGGGTGAGCAGGGCCGGACGGGCTGCGGGGCCCGCGACCAGCACGCCGTCCGTTCCCCGGGCCCGTGCGACCAGCGCGTCCCCCTCCGGCGACCAGGGGTCGTGCAGGTCGACCCACAGCCGCTCCAGCTCGGGGACCGCGGTGCGGGTCGGGAACGAGCGGTCCCCGTGAGTGAGCGGTCGGTCCAGCACCCAGCCGACGAGATCGTCAGCGGGTGGGTGGCCGCCGCCGTACTGGCGCAGGGCCGCCCCGACGACGTCCGGGCCGGTCTGCGCGAACCGGTCCAGCGGGACGTTCCCGGCCCGGGACATGTAGGCCACCATCAGCCGCTCCACCGGCAGCCCGGTCCGCGAGGGGAACGACTCCCACCAGAGCTGGCTGCGCCGGGCGAGCTCCTGCAGCCGCTCCACGGCGGGCCTGCGGACCTCCTCGTACCGGGTGAACGCGGTGGTGACATCCGGACCCTCCGCCAGCGCGTCCACCAGGGCGATCGCGTCCTCCATCGCCATCTTGGTGCCGGAGCCGATGGAGAAGTGCGCGGTGTGCGCGGCATCGCCCAGCAGCACCGTGTTCCCCTCCGCCCAGCGATCACAGCGGACGGTACGGAAACGCAGCCACCGCGTCCGGTTGCCGATCAGCGGCCGACCCCGCAGCTGCTCGGCGAAGACCTGCTCCAGATACCGCAGGGAGGTCTCGTCCGAGGCCTCGAACGGCGTGCCCGGGGCCTCCAGCGACGCGGTCGTGGCGTCGAATCCCGCGCGCCGCCAGGTCTGCTCGTCGGTCTCGATCAGGAAGGTGGAGCGTCCGCCCGTGTACGGGTAGGCGTGGGTGACGAACGTGCCGTGCTCGGTCTCGACCGGCGCGAACACGGCGGCGTCGAGCGCGAAGTCGGTCCCGCACCACAGGTAGAGACCCCGGCCGACCTGGATCCGCCCGCCGAACGTGCCGCTCTCACGGGTCGCGCTGCTGACGCCGTCCGCGGCGACCACCACGTCCGCGTCGAGCTCCCCGGCGGTCCGGCGCGCGCCGAACTCCAGCACCACCCCGGCCTTCTCCGCGTGCCGCTGCAGCACGGACAGGAGCTCGGTGCGCGCGATGCCGATCAGCCGGTCGTTGTGCACCTCGGCGACCGCGTCGCCGATCTGCATCGTCATGTCGTGGCGCAGGCCCGCGGCGACGAGGTCCCGCAGCGTGTCCGGGTCGGCGGCCTCGAGCCTGCGCTGCGTGCCCGCAGCGAGACCGACGCCGAACCCGAAGGTCGTGTCGGGACCGCCCTGCTCGTACACGCGGACCTCGCAGGCGGGGTTCGCGAGCTTGAGCAGGCGCGCGGCGTAGAGCCCGCCCGGGCCCCCGCCCAGCACCGCGACCCGTCTTGGCTGCATCACCGAACCTCCGATGGCATCGATTGACTGTTGCGTTGACTATTCGACGGCAACGAACCACTGGAAGTCAAGGTTGACTCTCGTCTCCGGCGTTTAATAGTCTACGCAACCGTAAGACCCCCCCACTGCGCGAAGGAGCGCCAACCATGGCCTTTGTCATCGGCGTGGACGTGGGCGGCACGTTCACCGACGCCGTGCTCGACGACGACGCCGGGACCGTGCTCGCCGCGAAGTCCCCGTCCACCCCGCCGGACTACTCCCAGGGCGTGCTCGACGTCCTGCGGCTGTTGGCTGAGCAGCTGGGGAAGAGCCTGCCCGAGATGCTGGCGGAGACCCACCACATCGCGCACGGGACGACGTCGTCGCTCAACGCCCTGGTCATGGGCAACGTGCCCCCGGTCGGGTTCCTCACCACCAAGGGCCACCGCGACTCGATCTTCATCATGAACGTGGAGGGCCGGTACCTCGGCCGCTCCCCGCACGAGCTGCAACACGTCCTCGGGCAGGACAAGGACCACGCGCTGCTGCCCAAGCGGCACGCGCTGGAGGTCACCGAGCGGGTCGACCGCGACGGCACCGTCGTGGTGAACCTGGACGAGGACGAGGCCCGCGCGGCGATCCGTTCCCTGGTCGCCGACGGGGTCGCCGCCATCGCCGTCTCCCTGCTCTGGTCCTTCCGCAACCCGGTGCACGAGCGGCGACTGCGCGAGCTGATCGCCGAGGAGGCGCCGGACCTGTTCGTGGCGCTGTCCTGCGAGGTCAGCCCGCGGATCCGGGAGTTCGCCCGCAACGCCACCACGATCATGAGCACCCAGATCGGACCGGGTCTGCGCGACTACCTCGGCACGCTCGAGTCCTCGTTGCGCGACAACGGCCTGCGCGGCCCACTGCTGGTGATGCAGTCCAACGGCGGCGCGGTCGCGGCCAAGGAGGCCCCGGCGGCGGCGATCTCCACCGTCGGGTCGGTCCTGACCGGCGGGGTCGTCGGGAGCGTGGCGCTGGGCCGCCAGCTCGGCCACCGCAACATCATCTCCACCGACGTCGGCGGTACGACCTTCCTCGCCGGTCTGGTCGTCGACGGCGAGCCCGTGCGGGACACCACCACGGTGATCAACCACCACCCGATCAACGTCCCGACGCTGCGGGTCGACGCGATCGGCTCCGGCGGCGGGGCCATCGCCTGGCTCGACGCGGGCGGGAACCTGCGGATCGGGCCCCGCTCCGCGCAGGCCGTCCCCGGCCCCGCCTGCTACGGCAACGGCGGCACCGAGCCCACCAACACCGACGCGAACCTCGTGCTCGGCATCCTGCCCGAGAAGGGGCTGCTCGGCGGGCGCAAGCCGCTGTCGCTGGAGCTGGCCCGCCAGGCCATCGACACCCAGATCGCCAAGCCGCTGGGGCTGACCGTCGAGCAGGCCGCGGCGGCGATCTACACCGTGCAGAACGCCCAGACCGGCGACCTCCTGCGCAAGACCGTCGTCGAGGCCGGGCACGATCCGCGCAACTTCGTGCTCTACGCCTTCGGCGGGGCCGGGCCCGCGCACTGCGCAGGCTACGCCGCCGAGGTCGGCTGCGACGTGGTCGTGGTCCCGCTCGGGCCGGTCGCGTCGGCCTTCTCCGCGTTCGGGCTGGCGTCGTCGGACATCGTGCTGGCGGCAGAGCTGTCCGACCCGACCGGCGTCCCGTTCGACCCGGCCCGCGCCGAGCGCAACTTCGCCGAGCTGGAGCAGCAGGTTCGTGAGGGGCTGGAGCGGCAGGGGCTGCAGTTCGAGCGCGTCGAGCTGCACCGCGAGATCGACATGCGGTACTCGATGCAGCTCGCCGAG
Organism: Pseudonocardia xishanensis; assembly: GCF_039541715.1. NCBI lineage: Bacteria > Bacillati > Actinomycetota > Actinomycetes > Pseudonocardiales > Pseudonocardiaceae > Pseudonocardia > Pseudonocardia xishanensis. The sequence goes on along the minus strand of NZ_BAABGT010000014.1, from coordinate 71,375 downwards.
GTCACCGCGCCGGTCGCCGCGGGCGCCCTGGGCACGGCGGAGATCGAGGCCGCGGCGGACGCCTTCGAGAAGCACTACGCCGAGCTGTTCGGGAAGGACGCCGGGTTCCGCGAGGCCGGCATCCAGGCGATCACGTTCCGGGTCAGGGCGATCGGTGTGCTGCCGTTCAGCCCCGAGCTGCCTCCGGTCGCCGAGGCGACCGGTGAGGCCTCGCCGTTCACGACCCGGCCCGTGTGCCTGGACGCCGCCACCGGCTACGTCGACACCCCGATCTACGACTACCGCGAGCTCCGCTCGGGCCATGTCCTGCAGGGCCCCGCGATCGTCGAGGTGCCGACCACCACCGTCGTCGTCCCCGGCAGGGCCTCGGGCACCGTCGACCACCTGGGCAACCTCACCATCAGGAGGACCTCGTGACCATGCCGATCCCCGGCTCGGAGGCCTTCTCCAGCCGCCCCGTCGACCCCGACGAGCTGGCCCGCAGCCTGCCGTCGTCGCTGCCGGTCCACAGCGTCACCCAGGAACAGATCGACGCCCTGGACCCACTCACCTACGAGGTCATCCGACACCGGCTCTGGTCGGTGACCGACGAGATGGGCGAGGCGCTCAAGCGCATGTCCGGCTCGCCGATCGTCACCGACGCCAACGACTTCGACTTCGCCATCTCCGACGAGCTCGGCCAGGAGGTGCAGGTCGGCCTCTACAACACCATGCTCGTCGGCGCGGTCGACCTGGCCATCTACTGGACGCTGCGCAACCGGGCGGCGAACCCCGGCATCGAGGCCGGCGACATGTTCCTCACCAACGACCCGTGGGTCGGCGGCGGGCTGCACCAGAACGACGTCATGGTCTACCAGCCGGTCTTCTACGACGGGAAGCTCTTCGCCTGGACCAGCGCGATCGCCCACCAGCCGGACCTCGGCGGCGTCGGGCTCGGGTCGTTCTCCCCCGCCGCGCAGGACGTCTTCTCCGAGTCCCTGCCCACCCCGCCGGTCAAGGTGGTGCGCGGCGGACAGCTCCAGCGAGACGTCGCGGACCTCTGGGTGCGTCGGTCGCGGGTCCCGATGCTCGTCGGGCTGGACCTGCGGGCCAAGATCGGCGCCAACAACGTCGGCGGCGAGCGCCTGCACGCGCTGATCGCGCAGTACGGCGCGGACACGGTCAAGGCCGTGATGAAGCGGATGATGTCCGACGCCGAGACCCGGCTGCGCGACAAGCTCACCGCTCTGCCGGACGGCTCGTGGAGCGCCACCGGCTACCAGGACCAGTCCCACGAGGGCGACCGGAACCTGCACAAGATCACGGTCACCACCACCAAGTCGGGCGACCACCTGACCTTCGACTTCACCGGCACCGATCCCCAGGCCGGCGTGGTCAACTGCACCTACGCCGGCATGCGGGGCGGCGTCATGCTCGCGCTGCTGCCGATCCTGGCCAACGACATCCCGTGGTCGGCGGGCGGCCTGATGCGCTGCTTCGACCTGGTCACCGAGGAGGGCACGCTCAACAACGCGACCTTCCCCGCAGCCGTCGGCCGCGGGCCGATCGGACCCGCCTGGCTGACCGGCAGCCTGATCGCCGAATGCCTGTCCCAGATGCTCGACCGGGACCTGGAGCTGGGCAAGAACGTCCAGGCCACCTGCTGCGGCACCTGGGACACCGCCGTCATCGCCGGGCTGGACGAGCGCGGCGAGCAGCCCACCCCCTTCCTGTCGATCATGATGGAGCCGATGGCGGGCGGCTACGGGGCCCGCCCGCACGCCGACGGCATCGACACCGGCGGGTTGTTCTGCATCCCGATGGGCCGGGTCCCGGACGTCGAGATGACGGAGTTCCTCTACCCCCTCCTGACGCTCTGGCGGCGCGAGGTGCCGGACTCCGGCGGTCCCGGGCGGCACCGCGGCGGGCTCGGCGCGTCCCTCGCCTTCACCCCGCACGGCACGAGCATCCCCATGGGTCTGGTCCTGGCGTCGAACGGCAAGGCGGTCGCGCAGAACACCGGCCTGTCGGGCGGACATCCGGGCAACTCCGGGCTCGACGTCATGGCCCGGCAGAGCCGGATCGCCTCGCTGCTTGCGGCGGGCACGATGCCGTCGTCACTGGGGGAGGTGTCGGACTCCCTCGAGACCGGCCAGAACTACGCGTCGAGCTACCTCGCCCCTGGCGAAGTCTTCGCGATGACCTGGCAGGGCGGCGGCGGATACGGCGACCCGCTGACCCGCGATCCCGACGCCGTCGCGCGGGACGTGCGGGAGGAGAAGATCACCGAGGCGGCGGCGAGGTCCGTCTACGGCGTCGTCCTGGGCGACCGGGCCGCCACTCGGACCGAGCGGTCGCGGCTGCGGAACGCGCGTCGCGACCGTTCCCGGATCACCGGCGAGACCCGCGGCAAGGTGGACCTCGCGGCGACGAAGCGCATCGACGACAACCTCGTCGAGGTGGGCTCGGACGTCGCGTGCGGGCACTGCGGCGAGGTCCTGGGCGACACCGGTGACGGCCCGCTGGCTCTCGCGGTGTACGACGGGGCCCCCACGGACGCTGGCCCGCAGATCATCGCGACCGCCGCCGACTACGTCGACGCTCCGGTCGTGTTCCGGCAGTACTGCTGCCCGTCCTGCTGGACCGCCTTGTCGTCGGCGGTCGTCCCGGCCGACCACCCGGACGCCGCCACCACCCTCGGCAGGCTGACCGTCACCGCCGGCTAGCACGGGTCGGGGTGGGCGAGCCGCAGGCTCCCCACCCCGACCTCGTCCCCACCCCCGGGCGCCCCGACCACGTGGTGCTCCCGACCACGGAGAACAGTTCAAGACCCTCGACTTCACCGGGCGGGTCGCCGTCGTCACCGGGGCGGGCGGAGGCCTCGGCCGGGCCCACGCCCACGCCCTCGCCGCCCGCGGCGCACGCGTCGTGGTCAACGACGTCGGCGGCACCGTGAACGGCCTCGGCGCGGATCGCACCCCGGCCGAGGGCGTCGCAGCGGAGATCACCGCAGCAGGCGGCGACGCTCTGGCCGACTCGACCGACATCACCGACCCCACCCGGGTCGACGCCATGATCTCGCGAGCACTCGACCGCTGGGGTCGCGTCGACATTCTGATCAACAACGCCGGGGTCCTCCGCGACCGGACCTTCGCCAAGCCGGCCCTCGACGACTTCCGCCTCGTGCTGGACGTCCACCTCATGGGCAGCATCCACACCAGCAGAGCCGTGTGGCCGCACATGGCCGAGCAGAACTACGGGCGCATCCTCATGACGACCTCGGTCTCCGGCATCTACGGCAACTTCGGTCAGGCCAACTACGCCGCCGCCAAGAGTGCCCTCGTCGGCCTCACCAACGTCCTGGCGATCGAGGGCGCCCGGAAGGGTATCCGGGTCAACGCCCTGGCCCCGACGGCGGCAACGAGGATGACCGAAGTCGAGCCGGCGCCCGGAACGCCGGGAGCCCCGCATGAGGGAGGCAGTCGTCGTCTCGAGCGCCCGCACGCCGGTCGGCAAGGCCTACCGCGGCACGCTGAGCGACTCCAGCGGACCGAGCATCGCCGCTCATGCCGTCGCCGAGGCGGTGCGACGGGCCGGGATCGACGCGGGCGAGGTCGAGGACGTGGTCCTCGGCTGCGCCATGCAGGAGGGCGCCACCGGCTACAACGTCGCCCGACAGACCGCACTGCGCGCCGGTCTGCCGGTCACCGTGCCGGGGATGACGATCGACCGCCAGTGCGCGCCTCGGGACTCATGGCCGTCGCCGCGGCGGCCAGACAGATCGTCGTCGACGGGATGGACGTCGCCGTCGGCGGCGGTGTGGAGTCGATCTCCCTGGTCCAGAACGCGCACCGCAACTCCCACCGCACCCGGGACGACGTACTCGTCGAGCACGATCCTCACCGACCGCCGCCGAGCCTCCGTCACCGCGGGCAACGCGTCCCAGCTGTCGGACGGCGCCTCGGCCGCGGTCCTGATGGAGGCAGGCGAGGCTTCCCGACGGGGTCTCGTCCCGCTCGGTGTCTACCGCGGGGTGGCCGTCGCCGGCTGCGAGCCCGACGAGATGGGCATCGGGCCCGTGCTCGCCGTCCCCGCGCTCCTGAAGCGGCACGGCCTCACCGTCGACGACATCGATCTGTGGGAGCTCAACGAGGCCTTCGCCTCCCAAGCCGTGTACTGCCGGGATGCCCTCGGTATCGATCCCGCCAGGCTCAACGTCAACGGAGGCGCCATCGCACTCGGCCACCCCTACGGGATGACCGGCGCCCGGCTGGTCGGCCACGCCCTGCTCGAAGGGCGACGACGAGGTGCTCGCTATGCCGTCGTGACCATGTGCGTCGGCGGCGGTATGGGCGCTGCCGGACTCTTCCAGCTCCGCTGACCGGCTGCTGATGAGCGCGTCTCCCGGTCGGCGCCTGCAAGGCTCGGCGACCGGGATCCCCACCGGTGGACCGCTCCGACTGTCCTGGGTCGTCTGGCGACTCGGCCGTGCTCCTCACACAGGTGGCCGCCCCGCTCCGGCGCGGGTGCCCGGCGGTTCCACCGGCCGCTGACCCGTCCTCGGAGACCCGGTGAGCGGCGAACCGCCCGTACGATGATCCCGTGCCGCTCGTCGTCAGCTCCCTGCACCGCTACCCCGTGAAGTCCTGCCGCGGCGAGTCGGTCGCGGAGGCGGCGGTGGAGCCGTGGGGGCTGGCGGGGGACCGCCGCTGGATGGTCACCGATCCGGAGGGCACCTTCGTGACCGCGCGGGCGCGGCCCCGGCTTGTGCTGGTCCATCCCGTCGTGGACGCCGGCGGCCTCACCCTGCACGCCCCCGGCGTCGAGCCGCTGCGGGTACCGGTGCCGTCCATCGAGCCGTTGGAGGACGTGGTGGTCTGGCGCAACCGGATCAAGGCCACCTCCGCGGGGGCGGAGGCCGCAGCCTGGCTCTCGGCGTTCCTGGGCGCCGACCTGCGGCTGGTCCACCTCGACGATCCCACCCGCAGGCCCGTCGATCCCGAGTTCGGCACGGCGGCGGACCGCGTCTCCCTCGCCGACGGCTATCCGGTGCTGGTCACCTCCGAGTCCAGCCTCGCGGCGCTCAACGGCTGGATCGCCGAGGGCCCGAACGCGGTGGAGGGCCCGGTCCCGATGGTGCGGTTCCGGCCGAACGTCGTGGTCTCCGGCACCGCGCCCTGGGCGGAGGACGACTGGTCGCTGCTGCGGATCGGCGAGGCCCGGTTCCGCGCGGTCAAGCCGTGCGGGCGGTGCGTGCTCACCACCGTGGACGCCGAGACCGCGGTGAAGGGCCGTGAGCCGCTGGCCACCCTCGCCCGGCACCGTCGGATGGGCGCGATGATCGTCTTCGGGATGAACCTCATTCCGGACGATCCAGGCGCGGTGCTGCGGGTCGGGGACGAGATCAAGCCGCTCGCCTGACCGGAGCGTCCGCTCGCCGCCGGCGGTGAACCCGGCGGGGCTCCGCCACGTGTCCCCTGGTGTCGAGGCGGCGGGCCTCGACCCGTCGCGAGGAGTGCCAGTGGAGGAGCCGGGGGTGTCGGTGTCCGACTCAGCCGTCGGGAGTGGAGGACTCGCGCGGCCGCGGCCGGGCGACGATCCGCGAGTCCCCCACTCCCGACGCCCGAGTCGGACGCGGGTGGGCTCGGTCCTGCTCACGGTCGCGGCGGCGTCGCTCGTCCTGGGGGCATTGGTGGTGCCCTCCGAGGTGGCGCAGCTCGTGCCGGAGGCGTTCCTGCGCGTGCCGGGCGAGGCGCTGGTCGGGGCGGGGGTGCTGCTGGTCCTGCGCGGCCGGGCCCGCAGCATCGTCGCGCTGGTCGGCGGAGCGCTGATCGGGGTGCTGCTGATCGTGCGGGTCGCGGACCTCGGCTTCCGGGCCGTGCTCGCCCGCGGCTTCGACCCGGTGCTCGACCTCCCCCTGCTCGGCAACGCCGCGGACTTCCTCACCGAGTCCTACGGCCGGACCGCCGCGATCGGGGCGATGGTCGGTGCCGCCGTGCTGGCCGTCGCGGTCCCGACGGTCACCGCGCTCGCCCTCCGCAGGCTGGCGGGCGTGCTCGGCCGACACCGCCGGATCGGCGGCCGCACCCTCGCGGCGGTCACCGCGATGTGGGCGGTCTGCGCGGTCACGGGCGCCACGCTCGCTCCGCCGGTCCCGTTCGCGAGCCGCAGCGCCGCCACGCTGGCGTACTCGGTCGGCAGGCAGATCCCGGTCAGCCTGCACGACGAGCAGGAGTTCGCCCGCGTCTCCGCGAACGACGCCTTCCGCGACACCCCGTCCGACCAGCTGCTGACCGCGCTGGCGGGCAAGAACGTGGTGATCGCGTACGTCGAGAGCTACGGGCGCAGCGCCGTCGAGGACCCGCAGTACGCCCCGCAGGTCGGGGCCACCCTCGACGCCGGCACGTCCACCCTCGCCGACGCCGGGTTCGGGTCCCGCAGCGGCTGGCTGACCTCTCCGATCGCGGGCGGCGGCAGCTGGCTCGCGCACGCGACCCTGCTGTCCGGGCTGTGGATCGACAACCAGCAGCGCTACCGCAGCCTCACCACCAGCGACCGGCTGACGCTGAGCAAGGTGTTCCAGAAGACGGGCCGGCAGACCGTCGGGGTCATGCCGGGCACGACCGAGCCGTGGCCGGAGAGCCGGTTCTACGGCGTCGACGACTACTACGACGCCCACGGTCTGGGGTACCGCGGCCCCGGTTTCGGCTGGTCACCCATGCCGGACCAGTACGCGCTGGCCCAGTACCAGCGGCTCACCCAGGGCATGGCGGGCCCGATCGGCGGGGACATCACGCTGACCTCGAGCCACACCCCGTGGATCGCGGTGCCGACGCTGCGGCCGTGGGACGAGATCGGCGACGGGTCGACCTACGCCTCGGACGTCGAGGGGCTCGACAGCCCGGAGACGATCTGGGAGGACCCCGACCGGGTCCGCACCAACTACCGCGACTCCATCGAGTACTCGCTGAACTCGCTGGTGTCCTGGGTGCACGACTACGGGGACGACAACCTGGTGCTGGTCGTGCTCGGCGACCACCAGCCGTCGCCGATGATCACCCACGACAGCCCGAACCGGGACGTCCCCGTCTCCATCGTGACGCGTGACCGGCAGGTGCTCGACCGGGTCTCGCAGGCGTGGGAGTGGCAGCAGGGCCTGCGCCCCGGCCCCGACGCCCCGGTCTGGCGGATGGACGCCTTCCGGGACCGCTTCCTGGACGCGTTCAAGTAGTGCGCGCGTTCCGGCAGCGCATGTTCCGGTAGCGCACGTTCCGGGTAGCGCACGTTTCGTGCTCTGAGCGCTGTTCCCACCGCGCTGAGAGCACGACACCGGCGATCCTGCCGCGCTGAGCGCACGAAACGTGCATCCCCGGTGTGGCTCAGTGGGCGAGCAGATCGATGTGCGGGACGACCGCGCGCAGGTCGGGGTTCGCGAGGCGGCGGTGCAGGTAGGCCGCGGCGTCGGGGGCCAGGGCCGGGTCCTGCTCGACGGCCGCCGCGAGCCGGCCGCGCAACCACTCCTCCAGCAGCGGGCCCGCGACCAGCCGCCACGGCGACTCCGCGGTCTCGACCCGCGCCCCTCGGGACCGGAAGGCCTCGGCCGCGTACGCACCGGCGTCCGGACCCAGCAGGTCGGAGCGGCGCTGGTGGGCGTCGAAGGCCGCGGCGACGGCGGCGTCGAGCGGGTCGACGGGGTCCAGGGTCACGCCGCCGGTGACCGAGAGCGTGAACAGCGCCGCCGCGCCCGCGTCGACGCACAGGTCGACGAGCCGGTCCACCTCGGGCGCGGTCAGTAGGTCCAGCAGCGCGGAACAGGTGACCAGGTCCGTGCCCGCGAACGAGTCCACCGCCGCGAGGTCGCCGAGGACGGGGATGCCGCCGTCCCGCGCGGCGATCTCCAGCAGCACCGGGTCGCGGTCGTGCAGGTACCAGGGCCCGGTGGGCAGCAGCGGGCGCAGCCAGCGGCCCATCGACCCGGACCCGCACCCCAGGTCCCGGACGACGGCCAGGGAGCGTCCGCGCAGCGGCTCCACCAGCGCGGACGCGCGGGCGGCGGCATCCGCGGGCTCGCGCAGGGCCAGCCAGTCCGGCGCGCAGACCGGGTCGCCGGGGGTGCTGAATCGGGCGTCGAGGTCCATGGCTCCCGACCGTAGGCGCACCCGCGCGAACCTCCCGTGAACCGTTCCGGCCCGGCGTCCGTGTGGGGAGTGTGTACCTCCCGACCCCCATGACGGCGACCCGCACCGGCACCCTGGCCGACCGCCAGCAGGCCGGTGCCGGGCTGCTCCAGCTCGCCCTGCTCGCCACGCTCGGCGCGGCCGTCGACCTCGGCCCCGTCGGCTGGCTGGCCGGCGCGACCTTCGCGATCGGCCTGCAGCTCCTGCTGGCCGGCGCCGTGCGCACCGCGGGGGCCGACGCGCTCGGGCCCGCCGACATCGTCACGCTGGGCCGGGCGGTCCTGGTCGGCGGGGTGACCGCCCTGGTGGCCGACGGTCTGTGGACCGGCTCGCCCGCCGTCTCCGTGCTCGTGCCGCTGGCCACCGTCGCGCTCGCGCTGGACGCCGTCGACGGCCAGGTCGCCCGCCGCACCCAGACCGTCAGCGAGCTGGGCGCGCGCTTCGACATGGAGACGGACGCGTTCCTCATCCTGGTGCTCAGCGCGGCCGTCGCCGCCGATCTGGGCCCGTGGGTGCTGGTGATCGGCGGCCTGCGGTACGCCTACGTCGCCGCGGGTTGGGTGCTGCCGTGGCTCACCGGGTCGCTGCCGGTCCGCTACTCGGCCAAGGCCATCGCGGCGGGGCAGGGGATCGTGCTGGTCGTGGCCGTGAGCGGCCTGCTACCGCTCCTGGTCGCCGCACTCCTGGTCGCCGTCGCGCTGACCGCGCTGGTCTGGAGCTTCGCCCAGAGCGTGCTGCTACTGGCGCACCGCGCGCAGGCCCGCTGAGGCCAGGTCCGGCACCGCGCTGCCGACGGTCTCGAAGCCCTCACCCACCGTCTGGCCCGCCACGAACCGGGCGTGGATACCCTCCGCGATCACCGCGATCTTGAAGTACGCCAGACCCAGGTAGAAGTCCCAGTTCACGACCTCGCGGCCGGACGCCTTGGTGTACCGGGCCACCAGCTCGTCCGCGGACGGGAGCCGCGGGGAGGTGGCCGCCGCACCTCCGGAGAGCACCGGGTCGAAGGCCGGGTCCGAGTACACGACGTGCAGCGCGAGATCGGACAGCGGGTCGCCCAGCGTGGACATCTCCCAGTCCACGAGCGCCCGGACGTCCGTCGCGTCGGTCTCGCCGACGATGGCGTTGTCGATCCGGAAGTCCCCGTGCACGATCGACGCCCCGGACTCCTCCGGCGTGTGCTCGGTCAGCCACCGGTGCAGCGCCTCGACGTCCGGCAGCGGGCGGGTCGACACCCGGGTCCACTGGTCGTACCAGCGCCGGACCTGCCGCCCGAGGTAGCCCGCCGGCCTGCCGAACGAGCCCAGCCCCACCGACTCCGGGTCCACGGCGTGCAGCGCGGCGAGTGTGTCCACCAGCGCGTAGGCGCAGTCGTGGACCTCGGTGTCCGACAGGGTGTCCAGCTGGGTGCGGGTTGCGATGGTCCGGCCCGGCACGAACTCGACGATCGCGAACGGCGCCCCGATGATCCCCGGATCCTCGCTCTGCGCGATCGGCTTCGCCACCGGCACCCCGTGCCCGTACAGCGCCGCGACGACGGTGTACTCCCGCTTCATGTCGTGCGCCGACGGCGTGAGCCCGCCCAGCGGCGGGCGCCGCAGCACCCAGGTCGCCGTGCCGTCGGTCAGCCGGTACGTCAGGTTGGAGCGGCCGCCGTGCAGCAGCTCCGCGGACAACGTGCCCGTCCCCGGCACGATCTCGTCGACGTACGCCTGCAGCTTCGGCAGGTCGAGTCCCTGGACGGCCACGCGATGCTCCCCTGTGAGTCGGCTAATACTCGCTAGCCATCGGACCACACATCGGTCGAACTGTCACGTGTGACGGCTAACGACTGCTAGCCTCGCCGCCGTGACCACGCGCGAGGCGATCCGCGACGCCGCCCTGCGGTGCTTCGCCGCCCGTGGCTACGAGGCCACCACCATGGCGGACATCGGCGCCGCCGTGGGGATCCGCGGGCCGAGCCTCTACAAACACGTCGCGTCCAAGCAGGAGCTGCTCGCCGAGCTGATGGTCCGCACGATGAACGGCCTGATCACCCGCCACCGGGAGGCGCTCGCCGGGACCGCGGACCCGGTCGAGCGGCTGCGCCGGGCCGTGGACGCGCACGTCCGGTTCCACGCGCGGCACCGCGTGGAGGCTTTCGTCGGGGCCAGCGAGATGCGCAGCCTCGTCGACCCGCACCGCACGACCGTGCTGGGCATGCGCGCGGAGTACGAGAAGCTCTTCCGCGGCCTGGTCGAGGACGGGGTCGCGGCGGGCCGGTTCGACGTCGGGTCGGTCCGGCTGGCCTCCTACGCGATCCTGGACCTGGGCATGGGCCTGGCCACCTGGTACCGCGAGGAGGGCGAGCTCAGCGAGAACGAGGTCGTCTGGCAGCAGGTGGACTTCGCCCTGCGGCTCGTGGGAGCGGAATGATCGACGCATGCCCCGTGCGCTGATCGTGGTCCACGAGACCGACCCCGTCCGGCAGCGCCGGATCCCCGGCACGATCCTGCCCGCCCTGGAGGAGCTGGGGTTCGCCGTCGAGATCGACACGCACTACGGCGGGAACACCGTGCGGGAGGACGCCGACCTCGTCGTCGTGATGGGGTCGGCGCACGCGGCGTACGACGACTCGCTGCCCTGGCTCGCCGCGGAGCTGGACTTCCTGCGGCGCTCGACCGCCCCGGTCCTGGGCGTCTGCTTCGGCGGGCAGGCGCTGTCCCGCGCGCTCGGCGGCACCGTCGCGCGGGCGGCGCGGCCCGAGCGCGGGTTCGTGGACCTGCGGGGCGACCTCCCGGCGCACCGCTGGATGGAGTTCCACTACGACGCGTTCACCCTGCCGCCGGGCGCGGAGCTGGTGGCGCGCAACGAGACCGGGATCCAGGCGTTCCGTCACGGCCCGCACCTCGGCCTGCAGTTCCATCCCGAGATCACCACGGACGTCTTCGCGACCTGGCGCGAGTCCTGGTCGCCCGAGTTCGCGGCATCGGTGGCGGCCGAGGTGGACGTCGACGCGATCAGCGCCGAGATCTCCTCCCGCGCCGATGAACTCGCGGCCCAGTGCCGCGCCCTGCTCGCCCGGTTCTGCGCGCGCGTCCCGCGCTAACCGGCGGCGCGGCGGCGCCGGCCCTGGCTCGCGAAGAACGTCCCCTCGACGAGCTGGACGAACCCCTCGACGGTCGGCTCGGCGTTGGCCCGCCCGGTCAGCGAGATCGCCCCGATGCCCCACAGCATCGCCCGGTACACGCTGAGCAGCTGGGCCCGCTGCTCCTCGTGCTCCACCCAGGCCCGGAGCGCGGCGCTCACCTACGCCTCGACCGCCCAGGTGTAGGCGGAGTGGGACGCTGCATCATCGGCGAGCGCGGGGTGCGACGCCCTGGAGCGGGCGGTGGAGATCAACGGGGTGGCCGTGGAGCGCAACCTCGAGGCCCTGCGGTGGGGCAGGCTGGCGGCGCACGACCCGGCCGCGCTGCCCGCGCACGGGCCGGACCCGCTCGCCGTCGAGGAGGCCGCGCTGGAGTCGGTCACGGACCTGCTCACCCGGCGCGCCGCGTTCCTCGCGAAGTACCAGGACCGCGCCTACGCCGCGCGCTTCACCCGGACGGTCCAGGCCGTGGTGGCGGCCGAGCAGGAGCGCGTCCCCGGGCACGACGAGCTCGGCCGGGCCGCGGTCGAGGGGCTCTTCACGCTCATGGCCTACAAGGACGAGTACGAGGTGGCGCGGCTCTACGCAGCGCCCGAGTTCCGCCGTCGGCTGGCCGAGGAGTTCGAGGGGGACTTCACCTGGTCGGTCAACCTCGCCCCGCAGATCCTCAACCGGCGGGACGCACGCACCGGGCGGGCGAGGAAGTGTCCGCGGCGAAGGCCGAGGCCCGGGGGAGCAGCAGCTCGACCCCTTCGGCCGGACGGTGGCGTTCATGGTCGACGACGTCTCCGCCCACGCCGCGGAGCTGCGGGACAAGGGGTTGCGCCAGATCGACCTCGGCCCGAACGCCGCGGCGGCGTTCTTCCAGCCCGAGGACACGATGGGCATCCTGACCGAGCTGGTCGACGCTCGGACCATGGAGCGGCTCCACGAGACGGGGAGGCCGCCGGGCTGAGCTCAGCGCACGAGGACCGGGAGCTTCTCCACCCCGTAGACGATGCTGGCGTCCCGGTACTGCAGCTCGTCCTGCGGGACGGCGAGGCGGAGGGTCGGGAAGCGGCGGAACAGGGCCGGGTAGGCGCTGCGCAGCTCCATCCGGGCCAGCTCCGCCCCGATGCAGCGGTGGATGCCGTGGCCGAAGGCGTAGTGCGGGCCGGGGGTGCGGTGGGCGTCGAAGCCCCCGTCCTCCCGGTCCGCGGCGAGCAGCGAGCAGATGACGCCGTCGCCCTCCTTGATCGTCACCCCGCCCACGGAGACCTCGCGCCGGGCGAACCGCGGGAACGCCACCTGCACGACCGTCAGGTACCGCAGCAGCTCCTCGACGACCGGGGCCGCGTCCCCCTCGATCACGGTCCGGCGCGCCTCGGCGTCCTCGATCAGCGTGATCGCGCCGAGTGCCAGCATCGAGGCGGTGGTCTCGAACCCGCCGGTCAGGACGCCGTCCGCCAGGCCGGCGAGCTCCTCGTCGTCCACCCGGTCGCCGTGCTCACGGATGATCATGCCGAGCAGCCCGTCCGTGGGCGCGTCCCGCTGCTTCTTCACCTGCTCGCGCAGGAAGACCAGCGAGTCCGAGATCGCGCCGAGCGAGGCGCTGGCCCCGCCCAGCAGGTCGAACCGCGCGGTCGCGACCTCCTGGAAGGCCTCGCGCTCGGAGTACGGCACGCCCAGCAGCTCGCAGATCACCAGCGAGGGGATCGGCAGCGCGAACTCCTCGACCAGGTCGACGGGGCCGGACGCCGCCGCCATCCGGTCCAGGCACTCCGCGACGATCTCGTCGATGCGGGGGGTGAGCCGCGAGAGCCTGCGCATCGTGAACTCGGGGGTGAGCACCTTGCGCAGCCGGGTGTGCACCGGCGGGTCGGAGAAGCCGAGCCCGCCGGGGTTCTCCGACTCGGCCATCCCGATCGTGCGGGCGAGGTTGTTGAAGTCCGACGAGTAGTCGTCCACGGACGACAGCACCTGCCGGACCTCCTCCCGGCCGGTGACCAGCCAGACGTCGATCTTGAGCGGGAGCTCCAGCTTCGAGACCGACGGCACGGCGGTGAGGTCCGGAACGGGATCGAGCCCCTGCCTGCGCAACGGCATGAGGGCGGAGTCGGGGAGCAGGGACCCGAGGTCCAGCCCCTTGGCGTTCATCCGGGCCAGCTGGCGGCGGACGAACCAGGACGCGATGCGCGCGCGGAGCGAGGGCACGACACCGACCCTACCGACGCCCCGGAGGTGCGACCCCGGCGGAGCGCCGGGGTCGCACGGCCGCACCCGGAGGCCCGCACCGACCCCCCGGCGGGTGACCCGCCGGCCCGGCGCTTCCTAGCACGGCTGTACCACAACCTACCGCCCCCGCTGTGCTACACAAAGCCCGTGCCGCGCCGCGCCGACCACGACGCCCGCCGGGCCGCCATCGTCGAGGCCCTCTGGCGGGTCATTCGGCGCAGCGGACTGCACGGGGTCTCGGTGCGCTCGGTCGCCGCGGAGGCCGGGATGTCCCCCACCGCGCTGCGCTACTACTTCCCCAGCCAGCTCGCCCTGCTGGAACAGGCGATGACGGACAACGTGGACAGCGGGCGGCGGCGGGTGGTCCCGCTGCTGGTGGCCGCGACCGACCGCGCGGGCGTCGAGCGGATGCTCCAGGAGCTGCTGCCGACGGACGGCAGGCGGCGCTTCGACCAGGAGGTCTACCTCGCGTTCGCCACGTGGGCCCTCGCCGACCCGGAGCTGGCGAAGATCTCCGAGGCCACCGGAGAGGGCGTCCTGCGGCTGATCGCCCGGGCCGTCGAGGTGCTCGCGGCGAGTGGTGAGCTGCTCCCGGAGCTGGACCGCACCGCCGTGGCGAACTGCCTCGACGCACTGGTCCAGGGCCTGACCTTCCAGGGCTGCGCCCGACCGGGCACCACCTCGCCCGAGCAGATGCGCGCCACCCTGAGCGCCTACCTCGACCTGGTGTGCGTGCCGCGCGCCGATGCTCGCGGGCTCGGCGGTGTCAGGTGAACCGCACGCGGACGGACTGGCCGGGGCGGACCTGGCTCGCCCGGTCGACGTCGGCGTCTCGCAGGACGGCGATCACGGGGTAGCCGCCGGTGACGGGATGGTCGGCCAGGAAGACCACCGGCTCACCGCCGGGTGGGAGCTGGATGGCGCCGCGGGTGAGCCCCTCGCTGGGCAGTGAGCCGCCGCCGTCCGCCGTCTCCAGGGTGGCGCCGAGCAGCCGCATCCCGATCCGGTCGGTCTCCCCCGACGCCTGCCAGACCGTCCTGACCAGCGCGGACGGGTCCACCGCCGCGTCGGCGCGCGGGCCGCGGACGGCGTGCAGCGTCACCGTGTCCACCGGGGGGAGCGGGACCGGCGCCACCGCGACGAGGGGCCACGCCGCGGGCTCCGGGCCGACCGCCAGCTCCGTGCCCTTCGCCAGCGGCTCCGGCCCGATTCCGGACAGGGTGTCGGTGCTGCGGGATCCCAGCACCGGCGGCACGTCCAGCCCACCCCGCACGCAGACGTAGGTCCGCAGCCCGCAGGCGGGCGGGCCGAGCCGGACCTCCTGCCCCGCCCGCACCGTGACCAGCGTGTGGTGCCCGACCGGCCGCCCGTCGACGGTCGCGGGGGCCGGGGCTCCGGTGAGGGCGATCGTCACGGCCCGGTGCGCGACGAACACCAGGCCGCCGAGCAGCACCTCGATGGCCGCCGCGCCGTGCGAGTCGTTGGCGACCAGCCGGTTGCCCAGCCGCAGCGCGGCGCGGTCGGCGGCCCCGGACCGGCCCACCCCGATCGCCGCGTGTCCCGGTCGGCCCAGGTCCTGGACCAGCGCCTGCGGGCCCGTCTCACGAATCTCGAGCAACGAACCGCACCTCCGCCCCCGGCTGTAGCAGGGCGGGCGGGTCCCGGTCCAGGTCGAACAGCACGACGTCCGTGCGGCCGAGCAGCTGCCACCCGCCGGGGGACGACCGCGGGTAGACCCCGCTGTACTCGCCCGCCAGCCCCACGGACCCGGCCGGGACCTTCGTGCGGGAGGTCTCCCGCCGCGACACGGACAGCCGCGGGTCGCCGCCTGCGAGGTAGGCGAACCCGGGCGCGAAGCCGCCGAACGCCACCCGCCACGCCGTGCCGGTGTGTGCCGCGACCACCTCGTCCTCGGACAGGCCGGTCAGCGCGGCGACGTCCGCGAGGTCCGGTCCGTCGTAGACCACCGGGATCTCGACGGCCGCCACCTCGGCCGCCTCGACGGCCGCCACCTCCAGCGTCTCGACGGCGGCGCGCAGCCCTCCGAGGTCGGTGCCGGGTTCGGCGAGCAGCAGGACCGTGCGGGCCGCGGGGACCACGTCCAGCAGCCCGTCGAGACCGGACCGGCAGGCCTCGGCGAGCGGGAGCACGTCGTCGGTCTCCACCAGCAACGCCGAGTCCCCGTACGGCAGCACCCTCACGCGAACCCCCGCAGCTCGACGCCCGCCCGCTCCAGTCCCTCGCGCACCGCGGCCGCCATCCCCACCGCGCCCGGGGAGTCCCCGTGCACGCAGGCGGACTCGGCCTCGACCCGGACGTCGGTGCCGTCCACGGCCTTGACGAGGCCCTCGGACAGCATCCGGAGCAGGCGCTCGGTCACCTCGGTCGGATCGTGCAGCAGGGCGCCCCTCTCGTTCCGGGGCACCAGCGATCCGGAGGGCGTGTAGGCGCGGTCGACGAAGAACTCCGACACCGCCCGCAGCCCCCGCGCGGCGGCGGCCCGCAGCAGCGCCGACCCGGGCAGCCCGAGGATCGGCAGCGTGGCGTCGTACTCGGCGACGGCCTCCACGACCGCGCGCGCCTGCTCCTCGTGCTCCACCGTCGCGTTGTAGAGCGCGCCGTGCGGCTTCACGTAGCGCACCGTCGTCCCGGCCACCCGGCACATCGCCTCCAGGCCCCCGAGCTGGTAGAGCACGTCCGCGGTGAGATCGGCGGGCGGGACGTCGATGAACCGGCGGCCGAACCCGCCGATGTCGGCGTAGGCGACCTGCGCCCCCACCACGACGCCGTTCACCGCGGCGGCGCTGACGGTGCGGCGCAGCGTCGTCGGGTCCCCGGCGTGGAACCCGCACGCGACGTTCGCGCTGGTCACCAGGCCGAGCATGGCGTCGTCGTCGCCGAGGGTCCAGCGGCCGTAGGACTCCCCGAGATCGGAGTTCAGGTCGAGCCTCATGTGCACAGGGTCCCCATCGCGGGCCCCGCTGACCACTCGGGGTGGCGACGGATCTCACGGGCCGACCGGCCGCGGATGCGCGATCCTTGGGAGGACCGACCTCCGGAGGGGGAACCATGCCGCGCGTGCTGGCGCTGGGCAGGCTGAAGCCGTCGCTCGCCGAGGAGCTGGAGCGGACCTACGGCCTCGAGAAGCTCCCGGCGGGAGCCGAGCGCGCCGAGTGGCTGCGCACCCGCGGGGACTGGCCGGAGGTGCTGGTCAGCAGCGGCATGACCCCGGTCGACGCGGACCTGCTCGCCGCCGTGCCGAACGTGCGGGCCATCGTCAACTTCGGCGTCGGCTACGACCACATCGACCTCGCGGCGGTGCGGGAGCGCGGGATCGTCGCCTCGAACACCCCCGGCGTGCTGGACGACTGCGTGGCCGACACCGCGGTCGCCCTCGTGCTCGACGTGATGCGCGGGTTCAGCGCGTCGGACCGCTGGGTGCGGGCGGGCCGCTGGCCGGTCGACGGCCCCACCGGCCTGACCCGCCGGGTCTCCGGCTGCCGGGTGGGCGTCCTCGGGCTCGGCCGGATCGGCGTCGCGATCGCACGGCGGCTGGCCGCCTTCGACTGTCGGATCAGCTACCACAACCGGCACCGCCGCACGGACGTCGAGTACGCCTACGCGGAGAGCCCCGCCGCCCTCGCCGCCGAGGTGGACGTCCTGGTGGTCGCCGCCGCGGGCGGGTCGGGGACCGCGCACCTGGTCGACCGCGAGGTGCTCACCGCGCTCGGCCCGCGCGGGTACCTGGTCAACATCGCCCGCGGCAGCGTCGTGGACGAGGAGGCCCTGGTCGAGCTGCTGCGGTCCGGCGCCCTGGCGGGCGCGGGCCTGGACGTCTTCGCCCGCGAACCCAAGCTCCCCGAGGAGCTGTTCGCGCTGGACTCGGTGGTGCTGCTGCCGCACATCGGCAGCGCGACCGTCGAGACCCGCGAGGCGATGGCGGACCTCGTGGTGCGCAACCTCGCCCAGTGGGTGGCGGACGGCACGGTCCGCACACCGATCCCGTGACGGGCTGGCAGCTCGCGTTCCTGTTCGTGGCCGGGATCGGCGGTGGGCTCACCGGGTCGATCGCGGGGCTCGCGTCGCTGGTCTCCTATCCCGCGCTGCTCGCCGTCGGGCTGCCGCCGGTGATCGCGAACGTCACCAACACGGTGGCCATGATCGGCACGACCGTGGGCTCGGTCGCGGGCTCCCGGCAGGAGCTGCGGGGCCAGGGCCCGGTGCTGTGGCGGTTGTGCGCGGTGACGGCGGTCGGCGGCGCGGCGGGCGGCGCGCTGCTCCTGCTCACCCCCGGGGACACCTTCGAGGTCATCGTCCCGTGGCTGATCGCGCTGGCCTCGGTGCTGCTCATGGTCGCGCCGCGGCTGCGGGCCCGGGCGCTGCGCAGCGCCGAGGCGGGGACGACCGGCACCCCGCTCGGCCCGCTCACCCTGGCGACCGCCTTCGGCGTCGCCCTCTACGGCGGGTACTTCGGCGCCGCCGCGGGCGTGATGCTGCTGGCCCTGCTGTCGGTGGCGTGGTCGCAGAGCCTGGCCCGGTCGAACGCGGCGAAGAACCTGGCGAGCGGCGCGGCGAACCTGGTCGCGGCCGTCGGCTTCGCGTTCCTGGCGCCGGTGGACTGGGCCGCCGTCGGCGTGCTCACGGCCGGCCTGCTGATCGGCTCCCGGATCGGGCCGGCGCTCGTCCGCCGCGTCCCCGCGACACCCCTGCGCATCGCCATCGGGCTGGCGGGCCTCGGCCTGGCCGTGAGCCTGTGGGTCGGCCGCTAGACCGTCCTCACGGTTTCCGGCCCACCGATGACTTCCGGCCCGCGGGCCGGTCCACCCGCGTATGACCACCATCCAGCCGATCCTGATCACCGCCGACCTCGCGCGGCTGCTGCGCTTCTACACCGAGCTGCTGGGCGCGAAGGAGGTCCGCCGGACCCCGGCGGAGGGCGAGCCGTTCTTCGTCGGGATCGAGGTGGGCGGCGCGGAGCTCGGCTTCGTGAACGACGCGGACGCCCCCACGGCCCAGGGCCGGATCGTGCTCTCGATCGACGTCGCGGACGTCGACGCGCTGCTGCCCCGGGTCGCCGAGCTGGGCGGGACCGCGAGCGAGCCGAACGACATGCCCTGGGGCCAGCGGGTCGCGCACATCCAGGACCCGGACGGGAACGCCGTCAACCTGACCCGGACCCTGTCGTCCTGATCGATCGTTTGGTAAAGACGGGGCATGCCTCGTCTCACGCAGCTCAGCCGCTCGGTCGCCGACCGGGTCGTCCTCGTCACCGGTGCCGCGAGCGGGATGGGCCGGGCGACCGCCCACCTGCTCACGGACGAGGGGGCGAAGGTCGGGATCGTCGACCGGGACGCCGCCGGGCTCGAGGCCGTGGCCGCGGAGATCCGCGGGGTGGGCGGGACCGTCCACGCCGTGGTCGCGGACGTGGCCGACCCCGCGGCGCCCGCCGCGGCCGTTGCCGAGGTCCGGGAGGCGCTCGGCCCGCTCGACGGCCTGGTCAACAACGCGGGCGTGAGCATCCACCTGCCGTTCGACGACCCCGGCTTCCCCGAGGCCTGGGCCACCACGATCGCCGTGAACCTCACCGCGCAGACCCTGTTCGCCCGTGCCGCCCTGCCCGATCTCGTGCGGGCGGGCGAGGGCCGGATCATCAACATCGCCTCGACCGAGGGACTGGGCGCGACGGCGGGCATCGCCCCGTACACGTCGTCGAAGCACGGGGTCATCGGCCTGACCCGGTCCCTGGCCGTGGAGCTCGGGAGGACCGGCGTGACCGTGAACTGCATCTGTCCCGGCCCGATCCGCACCGGCATGACCGCTCGGATACCGGACTCCGACAAGGAGGTCTTCGCCCGCCGCCGCACCGCCCTGCGCCGCTACGGGGACCCCGAGGAGGTCGCCCAGATGACCGTGTCGCTGTTGCTCCCCGCCGCGTCCTTCACCACCGGCGCGGTCCTGGTCGTGGACGGCGGCCTGACCGTCCGCAACGCCTGAGCCGACCGCTCACCCGCCCGGCGCGGAACCTGAGAGTCGAGCTGAGAGCGGGTGGGGGCCGCCGCTGCTCCGGGCGGAGCAACGCGGAGCCGCTCGCCTCCGGTCGCGCACGGATCGGCGGCGCACGCGCAACCTCCCCTCAGACTCGCGCGTCCCGGGCGGTGTCGGGACCTAGCGTCTCCTCGTACCCGAGAGGAGACGTGTCATGCGCTCGAAGTCCCTGGTCCTCGCCGCGCTGGCGGCGAGCACACTGGCACTCTCCGCCTGCGGGTCCGCCGCGCCTGCGCAGCCCGCCGCGGCGCCCGTCGCCCAGGACGCCCCGCGGGACCAGGCGATGGACCACTCCGCCATGGGCGACATGGGCGGCATGCACCACGGCTCCGGCGGCGTCGAGCTGTGGGCGGTGCAGAGCGGGCCGCTGGGCACGATCGTCACCAACGCGGACGGGCACGTCCTGCACCGCTTCGACGGTGACTCCGCGAGCCCCTCGACCTCCACCTGCACGGACACCTGCGCCGCCCAGTGGCCCCCGGTCCTGCTGGAGGACGGCACGCAGCCCGAGCTGCTCGGCGTCGACCCGACCAAGGTCGGGGTCCTGGCCCGGCCGGACGGCACGAAGCAGGTCACCCTCGCGGGCTGGCCGCTCTACATGTACGCCCAGGACGACGGTTCCCTGACGACCACCGCGGGCCAGGGCACGGACGGCAAGTGGTTCGCCGTGGCTCCGGACGGCACGAAGGCCGTCACGCCCGCGTGATGTCCTCGGCGACCTGACAGAGGTTGCCCTCCACCTGCACCGTGGTCGCGAGGCGGGCGAGTAGCGCGCGGAGCTGGTCCCGCTCGGCGGCCGCCAGCGGCGCGAGCAGGTGCTCCTCGACCTCGCGCAGCCGCCGCTCCAGGTCGCACAGCCGCGCCCGGCCGGGCTCGGTGAGGTGGATCTGCCGCGCGCGGCGGTCCGCCGGGTCCGGCCTGCGCTCGACCAGACCCGCGCCCACCAGCTCGTCCAGCAGGTAGGTCATGACGGTCCGGTCCACCCCGAGCTTGCGCGCGAGCGCGAGCTGCGTGGGCGTGCCCTCGTTCGCCGCGGCCAGCACCTGGTAGCCGCGCGGCCCGCCGGGCAGTCCGGAGAGGACCTGCTCCGCGGTCTTGATGTGGGCGCGGGTGACCTGGCCCAGCGCCCAGCCGAGGTCGGCCTCGACGCGCTGCGGAGTGGTCACCGTCTCAGGATACGCACGTGACACGACCGTCTGCGTGAGAGATAGTCTGTGAAACAGAACATCTTTCCCGCCGCACACAGGAGACTCCCATGAGCCTGTTCCGCCTCGACACCAGCATCCGAACCGAGGGCTCGGTCAGCCGCGAGGTCACCGACACCCTGGAGAAGGCCTACCTCGAGCAGCACCCGGGCGGCACCGTCGTCCGCCGCGACCTCGGCACCCAGCCGCTTCCCGCCGACCTGTGGGGCACCGCCGCGTTCGCGGGCTTCACCCCCGAGGATCAGCGCTCGGAGGCCCAGCAGGCTGCGGTGGCCACCGCCAAGGAGCTGGCGGACGAGCTGCTCCGCGCGGACGCGATCGTCGTCGGCGCGCCGCTGTACAACTTCGGCATCTCCCAGCATCTCAAGACCTGGGTGGACGTCGTGATCACCGACCCGCGGTTCGCCCCCGGCACCACCCCGCTGGCAGGCCGGTCGGTGGCGATCGTCGTCGCGCGCGGCGGCGGCTACGGCCCGGGCACCCCGCGCGAGGGCTGGGACCACGGCATCCAGTGGCTGTCCCGCATCCTCGGGGACGTCTGGGGCGGCTCCGTCACCGTCGTCGAGGCCGAGCTGACCCTCGCCGAGAGCACCCCGGCCATGGCCGAGCTGCGGGGCCTCGCCGCCGAGGTCCTCACCCAGGCCCACGAGCGCGCCGCCGCCACGGGCAAGGAGTTCGCGCGCAGCGTCGCCTAGGCCGGGATCGACAGCACCCAGTCGCCGAGGTCGTCCGACCACTCCATGTCCACGAGCCCGCGGGCGCTCGCGGCCCGGGCGAAGGCGAGGAAGCCGCCGAAGCCGTAGCGCTTCTCGCTGAAGTCCGGGCTGCGCTTGCGGAGCTGGTCCTTCAACCCGGAAAGCTGCGGACGGCCGAGGCCCGCGACGACGTCGGTGAGCAGGGCGAACGCGCTGGAGTCCGGCCCGTGCTCGGGGAAGTCGACGGCCGGGTCGCCCTGCGCCGAGCCCTGGGTCAGCACGATCACACCCTGCTCGGCCAAGCCGCGCAGCAGCTCGCCGAAGCCCCGGTAGCCGTGGTCGGACTCGTCGAACGTGGGGTCCTTGCGCAGGATCGCGCGCTTGAGCCGGGAGCCGAGGACCGGGCCGTCCGCGGTGCGCTGCAGGCCCGCCAGGGTGCTCGCGACGAGCTTGGCCACGTCGACCCGCTCGGCGGGCGGCTCCTCCTCCGGCTCCGGCTCGACCGCGGCGACGGGCTCGACGGGCTCCGGCGGCGTCGACGCGGGCGGAGCCGCCGCGCGCTGCCTGCCGCGCCGGGGCACCGGCTTCGCGTCCACCCCGGGCAGCCGGTCGTAGAAGAGGAACTCGTCGCACGCGGGCGGCAGCAGCGCCGAGGTCGAGGACTGCACCCCGATCCCGATCACCCGCTTGTCCATCTCGCGCAGCTTGTGGACCAGCGGGGTGAAGTCCGAGTCCCCGGTGCCGATGGCGAACGTGGTGATGAAGCCGCGCTCGTAGGCCAGCTCGATGGCGTCCACGGCCATCTTGATGTCCGCGGCGTTCTTGCGGGCCGCGCCCATCCGCTGCGGCAGCTCGATCAGCTCCACCTGGTGCCGGACGAGCAGCCTGCGGTCCTCGTCGAAGTACGACCAGTCCGCGTACGCCCGACGCGTGACGACCCGGCCGCGCTCGGCCAGCGCATCGGCCACCGGGCCGAGGTCGAAGGGGGACACCCCCAACCCGTCCCGCGCTCCGATCGCCAGGTTCTCGTAGTCGAGGAACAGGGCGATGCGTTCGTCGTCGCTGGTCACCCGGCGCAGCCTACGAGTCGGCCGGGCCCTTGCCCGCCCGCACCCACCAGAACGCGGCCGCGC
Source organism: Pseudonocardia xishanensis (assembly GCF_039541715.1). Classification (NCBI taxonomy): domain Bacteria; kingdom Bacillati; phylum Actinomycetota; class Actinomycetes; order Pseudonocardiales; family Pseudonocardiaceae; genus Pseudonocardia; species Pseudonocardia xishanensis. Next base: position 48,800 of record NZ_BAABGT010000014.1, on the reverse strand, counting down.
CCACCACGCCCGCCCCGACGGCCGCCACCCCGCCTGCGACCTTGGCCGCGTGCGCGGCCTTCGCGCCGAGCCGGGCGCGCAGGGCCCGCAGCCCGCGGTCGAGGTTGTCCAGGCTCTCGGCGAGGGAGTCCCGGGCCTCGGCGACCTTCTCCTCGCGCCCGTCCTGCAGCGCCTCGACCCGGGCCCGCAGCTCGGAGGGCGAGAGCACCGTGCCGTCCACGACGGGACGCTGAGTGGTGATCTGGCGCGGATGGACCTGGCCCACGGCGGCCTCCTCGGTGTCACCTGCATTCTCCGCACGTCAGCGGCTCCCTGCCACGGCCGTTCGGAGAGGACTCACACGATCCAACGGCGGTCCGCGGTGAAGCCGACCGTGAGCGAGGTCGTGCCGAGCCGGTCGAGGAGGGCGGCGCGGACCTCGTCCAGCTCCGCGACGGTGGCCGACGCCGGCACCACGAAGTCCACCTCGACGTCCAGCCGCCCACCCACCTTCGACGCCCGCACCACGGACTCGCCGTACCCCCGCTCGCCCGCCACGGCCGCGACCTCCGCCCGCAGCCCGGCCAGCACCTCGTCGTCCGGAGCCATGCTCAGCAGCTCGCGCACCCCTCGGACGACCAGCCGTGCCGGCACGGGCAGGAACGCCCCGGAGGCCAGCACGACCATCACCGGGTCGACGTACGCCGCCCACTCCGGGCGGCCGGTCAGCGTCAGCACCCACGCCACCGCGAACCCGACCAGCACGCCGACGCTGAGCAGGGTGTCCCCCGCCCACTCCGCGGCCTCCGCCCGGACCAGGTCCGACCCGCCGCGGGAGAGCCGCCGCAACACCAGCGTGATCGCGAGGCCCGCCACGGTGGACACCACGCCGTAGACCAGGGCGGATCCCACCGCGATCGGCGTCGGCCCGTCGACGATCTCCACCACCGCTCCGACCAGCGCGTAGAGACACAGCCCGGCCAGTGCGGCGGCCTTGAGGACCACGGCCAGCGGCTCCCAGGCCTCGCGGCCCCAGGGGTAGCGCTCGTCCGGGCCGCGGCGGGCGGTGCGCAGGGCCAGCACCGCGAGCAGCGTCAGGCCGACGGCGGCGAAGGAGTACAGGCCGTCGAACACGATCAGCCGGGAACCGGACAGCACGCCCCAGACCAGGGCCAGCACCCCGAACGCGGCCGAGGCCCAGACGGAGACGCGCAGGGCGCGCTCGTCCGTCATCGCACCGCCTCGCGCACGCGCCGGGCCGCCTCCGCCGGGTCCTCGTGCTCCCAGATCCGCAGGCTCCGCCAGCCCGCCTCGGCCAGCTTGGCGTCCGTGTCCCGGTCCCGACGACGGTTGTCGCTCACCTTCTGCGCCCAGAAGTCGCCGTTGGTCTTGGCCACGGTGTGGTGCTCGGGGCAGCCGTGCCAGAAGCAGCCGTCCAGGAACACGGCCACGCGGGCCCGGGTGAACAGCAGGTCCGCGGTCCGGCGCACGCCCTTCAGCGGCCGCGCGTCGACCCGGTAGCGCAGGCCGAGGGCGTGCACCGCCGAGCGCAGCGCGAGCTCGGGCTTGGTGTCGCGACGCTTGTTGGACCGCATGCTCCGCCGCACGCCCGGCGAAGAGGCCCAGGACATGGGGTCAGTGTCGCAACACCCGGGCCGTCGTGACCAGCAGGACCACCACGCCGACCGACTCCACGACCAAGGTGGTCAGCGCCAGGTCGTACTGCAGGCTGGAGCGGATCCCGAACAGGCCCACGGTCAGCGCCAGCACGAGCGCCGCCAGCGTGCCCGCCAGGAAGAGCAGGCCCAGCACCGTGGCGATCTGCAGCAGCAGGCCCCGGGTCGCGAGGATCGCGACGGCCAGCACCAGCGCGCCCAGGCCGTTGAGCGTGAACAGGATGCCGAGGATTCCGCCCGTGCCGTGGAACACCAGCCACACGTGCAGGCCGCCCATGGCCAGCAGGGCCAGTGCGCTGAGCACCTGCCAGACCACCGTGGACCGCGTCACCGCCGAGGACATGTCGCCCGCCTTCCGTCAGACCGCACCCTGCTCCCGACACGTCTGAAGAGCCCTGGAGGGTTCATCCCGATACTCGTGACAGACTCGTCGCGGGCAGCCCGGGGGGAGAACCGTGTCCGCGCTCGTCGTCATCATGCTGTTGCTGCTCGCGTGGGCGCTGGTCGCGGGTCGGCTGGCCCGCTTCAGCGTGACGATGCCGCTGGCCATGCTCGCCGCGGGCGTCCTGCTCACCGCGGGCTCGGACCCGATCTTCGTCTTCGACGTGGACTTCGAGTCCGGCGAGCACATCGTCGAGGCCATCCTGGCGCTGCTGCTGTTCACGGACGCGACCGAGGTCCGGGGCGGTCTGCTCGGCGGGGAGCCGCGGCTCACGCTGCGGCTGCTGCTGATCGCGCTGCCGCTGTCGCTCGCGCTGGCCTGGGTCGCCGGTGTCCTGCTGTTCCCCGGCGCCGGGCTGTGGTTCCTGCTCGTCCTCGCGACGATCGTGATGCCGGTCGACCTGGCCCCCGCCGCCGCGTTCGTGCGGGACCGGCGGGTGCCGGAGCGGCTGCGGGCGCTGGTCAACACCGAGAGCGGGCTCAACGACGGGCTGGTCGCGCCGGTCTTCCTCGTCGCCCTCGCCGTGGCGACCGCCGCGGGCGGGGACACGGTCGCCGAGGCCGCGCTCGACGCCGTCCCCGCGCTGGCCCTGGCGATCCTGATCGGCGGTGCGGTCGGGGCGGCGGCCGCGTGGATCCTGCGCCGGGTGCTCGACGCAGGCTGGACGCAGCCGTCGGCCCTGCGGATCGGGGTGCTCGCGCTGCCCCTGCTGGCGTACGGCAGCGCCGTGCTGGCGGGCGGGAACGGGTTCGTCGCCGCGTTCGTGGCCGGGGTGTTCTTCGAGCCCGCCGCCCGCCTGCTGCCCGCGGGCACCCTGCACCTGGTCGAGGATGTCGGCGAGCTGCTGTCGCTGGCGCTGTGGTTCGTCTTCGGCGCGGTCGTCAACCAGACGCTCGCCGGCGGCGCGATCACCTGGCAGGTCGTGCTGTTCGCGCTGGTGGCGCTGACCGTCGCCCGGATCGCGCCCGTGGCGGTCTCGCTGGTCGGCACGACCCTGTCCCGGCGGGAGCGGTTCGTCGTGGGGTGGGTGGGCCCGCGGGGCATCGCCACGCTGGTGTTCGGCATGCTCGCGTTCGTCCAGCTGCCCGGCGGGGACAACGACCTCGCCCTCGCCGTGACGGTCACGACGATCGTGCTGAGCGTGGTCGTCCACGGCCTGTCGACCGGCCTGATCATCCGCCGCTACGACGTGGATCCCGAACCGCCCGTCGAGCGGCGGGCCCGCCGCATCCCCCGGCCCCGCCGACCGCGCTGAGGCCGCGAGGGCCGGCGGTGCGCTATCCGCGGACCATCCGGATGTGCGGGATGCCGTCCTCGTCGAACTCGTCGCCGACCGCCGCGTAGCCGAAGCGCTCGTAGAACCCGCGGGCGTAGGCCTGCGCGTCCAGCACCGACGGGGTGTCCCCGATCTCGGCCACCGCGGCGGCCATCAGCTCGGCCGCCAGCCCTTTCCCGCGGGCCGCCGCCGCGGTGCACACCCGCCCGATCCGACGGGTGCCGTCCGGCTCGGTCAGCACGCGCAGGCAGGCGTCCACGTCCCCGGTCCAGGCGTGCCAGGTGGTCGACAGCGTGTCGCGGCCGTCGACCTCCTGGTACGCGCAGTCCTGCTCGACGACGAACACCGCGGTCCTGAGCACCAGGATCGCCTCGAGCTCGGCGGCCGTGAGCTCGCCGCCGCGTGCGGTGCGGATCACCCGGCCAGCCCGGCGTGCATCTCCCAGACCAGGATCTCCGCGGCCTCGGTGGCGGTGACGCCCTGTCCGCCGGTCGCGGTGAACCGCACCGCGTCGCCGGTCTCCAGCTTCCCGGCGCCCTCCAGCTCCACGGACCCGCGGGGCACGAAGAGGTGCAGGTACGGCGCCTCGGGCAGGGTCACCCGCTCACCCGGCTGCAGCCGCGCCGCGTGCAGGGCCGCGTCCTTGTTGGCGATCCGGATGGCGCTGTCGTGGCCCTCCATGCCCGAGGCGACCGGGATCAGGGAGCCGGAGAGCAGCTCGCCGTCGATCTCCCGCTGCTCGTAGCCGGGGGTGATGCCGTCCGCGTCCGGCACGACCCACATCTGCACGAAGTGGACCGGGTCGGTGTGCGTCTCGCCCTGCAGCCGCCAGGAGTCGTTCTTCTCGGAGTGCAGGATCCCCTTGCCCGCGCTCATCCGCTGCGCCAGCCCGGGGTAGATCACGCCGGAGTGGCCCGTCGAGTCCTGGTGGACCAGCGACCCGTCGAGCACCCACGTGACGATCTCCATGTCCCGGTGCGGGTGGGTGTCGAACCCGGTCCCCGGCGAGACGATGTCGTCGTTGTTGACCAGCAGCAGCCCGTGGTGGGTGTTGGCCGGGTCGTAGTGCCCGCCGAACGAGAACGAGTGGTGCGAGTCCAGCCAGCGCAGCCGGGTGGCGTCGCGGTCCGCGGCCCGACGGACGTCGACCTGAGTGGCGAGCATGGTGTGTCCCTCCGAAGTAGTTGCACCTGCAAACACCATCCGGGTGCGCACTGTTCCCGCAGGGCCGCCGCGGCCGGCTGCTCGAGGATCGGATCGGTGGTCCCGACGAGGGTGAGCATCGCATCCCCCGCGTTCGCGGCGCAGGAACAGCCGGGCATGTCCGACACGACGACGTCGAAGGCGTCCGCGGGGTCCGCACCGTGGGAACCGGGGTCGGTGAGCGGCGGGACCACGGCGCTGTACCGCCAGAAGGAGTCCGCGGCGGGATCGCTGCCGGCGATGAACTCCTCGACCATCGCGCCACCCTGGGCCTACCCTGGCGTGATCCACTCTGGACGAGGAGTCATGGCCAAGAAGAGCAAGCGCTTCCCCAAGGACGTCTACGAGGCCGAGCTGCTGCGCTTGCAGGGCGATCTCGTGCAGCTGCAGGAGTGGGTGAAGTCGACCGGGGCGCGCGTGGTGATCGTGTTCGAGGGGCGGGACGCGGCGGGCAAGGGCGGGGCGATCAAGCGGGTCACGGAGAACCTCAACCCCCGTGTCGCGCGGATCGTGGCGCTGCCCGCGCCCACCGAGCGGCAGCGGACGCAGTGGTACTTCCAACGCTACGTCGAGCACCTGCCCGCGGCCGGGGAGATCGTGCTGCTGGACCGGTCCTGGTACAACCGCGCCGGCGTCGAGCGGGTGATGGGGTTCTGCACCCACGCCGAGTACTCGCGGTTCCTCAAGCAGTGCCCGGTCTTCGAGGAGATGCTCGTCGAGGACGGGATCCTGCTGCTCAAGTACTGGTTCTCGGTCAGCCCGCAGGAGCAGGAGCGGCGCTTCCGCGAGCGGCTGACCAACCCGCTCAAGCAGTGGAAGCTCTCCCCGATGGACCTGGAGTCCATCTCCCGGTGGGACGACTACAGCCAGGCCAAGGACGACATGCTGGTGCACACGGACACCGAGATCGCGCCCTGGACGATCGTGGAGTCCGAGGACAAGCGCCGCTCCCGGCTGAACATGATCGCCCACCTGCTGGACACCATCCCGTGGAAGCCGGTCTCCCAGCAGGTGCTCACGATCCCGGAGCGCCCGCAGGGCCGCGGCTACGTCCGCCCGCCCCGCGAGCTGGCCCGCGAGGTGCCCGACCACGCGGCCAGCCTGCTGTCGTGATCTCCTGGGCGGCATGTCGCGTCTGACTGTCAGCGCCTGGTTGGGCACCACCTGGGCCGCGGAGGAGATCATCGCGGTGGGCCGGGAGGCCGAGGCCGCCGGGTACGACGGCCTGTGGGTCGCCGACCACTTCATGGCCGACACCGGCACCGAGGAGCGCTCGGACCGCGCGCTCCGGGAGTGCTTCGCCGTGCTGGCCGGGCTCGCCACCGCGGTGCCCCGCGTCCGGCTGGGCAGCCTGGTCGCGTCGATCACCTATCGGCACCCGGCCGTGCTGGCCAACACCGCGGCCACCGTCGCGGACCTCAGCGGCGGACGTCTGGTGCTCGGCGTCGGCGCGGGCTGGCAGCTCAACGAGCACGCGGCCTACGGCATCGAGCTGGGTCCGGTCCGGGAGCGGATCGACCGGTTCGAGGAGGGTCTGGCCGTGCTCGACGGGCTGCTCCGCACCCCGCGTACCACGGTCACGGGCCAGCACTACACGGTCGCCGACGCCCCGGCCGTCCCCGCCGCGAGCCGGATCCCGGTGCTGATCGGCGCCTCGGGCGAGCAGCGGATGCTCGGCGTGGTGGCCCGCCGGGCGGACGAGTGGAACTGCTGGTCCACCCCGGAGGTCTTCGCCCACAAGTCCGCGGTGCTGGACGAGCACTGCGCGCGGATCGGCCGCGACCCCCGCGAGATCCGCCGCTCCACCCAGGCGCTGCTGCAGATCGACGGCGGGCCCGCCCACTCGGCGGGCCCGGTCGTCGTGTCCGGGTCGGTGGCGCAGATCGTCGACACCATCGGGCGCTGGCGCGAGGCGGGCCTGGACGAGCTGATCGTCCCGGGCGTCCGCGGCGGCGCCGCGGAGGCCCGGGACCTGTTCGACCGGTTCGCCTCCGAGATCAGGCCGCAACTGGGCTAGCGACCCGCCTGTCCAGCGCCGCGACCCCGATCGCCACCCAGAGCACCTCCCACACCAGCAGGCCGACCAGCCCCAGGGGCGCGGGCGGGCCACCCGAGACGATGACCAGCGGGGTGAGCACCGCGAACACCGCGATGCCCTGGACGAGCGGGAGCCACCGCCGCCCGCCCGTCCAGACCCCCTCGCGGAGCACCGCCACCCCCGTCACGATCATGCCGAGCCCGACGAGGTTCGGCGCGATGGTGAACAGGAGCTCGTTCATCGTCGGCTCCGCGACGGCCATCATCAGCAACCCGATCCCGGCCAGCCCGATCCCGATCCGACCCCATGCCCCCCGACCCACCGCGCCGCCGAGCGCGAGCAGCACGGCGAGCTCGCCCAGGTGCACGACCGGCCGAGCCCAGGCGCCCCAGTCCGGATCGCTCATCCCCAGCAGCAGCGCGACGATGTAGATCGTCGCGACGGCGGTGACGATCGTGCCGACCACGGCCGTCGGCCGCGCGGTCACACCCGCACCGCCGTCTCGAACGCGGTGACCTCGGTCGTGGCCTCGGGGCGGATCCCGGCCCGCTCGAAGGCCGGGAAGAGGCGCTCCGCGGCGAACCGGTCCGCGTCGGCGCGGCTCTCCCACTCGTCGACGATCACCAGGGACCCGTCCACCACCCCCACGAGATGGACGAGCTGCCCGGCGAGCGGTTCGGATCCCAGCGCGCGCTGGACCTCCTCGTACTCCGCGAGTGTCATGTCCGGGGTGCGTGTGATCTGGCAGTAGCTCATGGCGGAGGACGCTAGGGACGCGGAGCGCCGCCTGCGTCGGGCGGACTACTCACTTCGGTACTCATCCCCGCGCGGCGACCCACGCGGCGATCTGGCTGCGGTTGGCGAAGCCGAGCTTGGTCAGGATGTGCTGGACGTGGTTGCCCACGGTCCGCTCGGACAACACGAGCTCACGCGCGATCTCCCGGTTGGACCGGCCGAGCGCGACCAGCCCCGCGACCTCGCGCTCGCGGGCGGTGAGCGGACCCGCGGTGCCGCCGAGCAGGCCGTCGATCCGCGCGGTCCACGGCACCATGCCCATCCGCTCCGCGGCCGGGCGCACCCGGCTCAGCAGCGCGCGGGCCGCGTCCGGTTCCCGCCTGCGCAGCCGGACCGCGGCGAGCTCACAGGCCGCCTCCACCGCCACGGCGGGCGCGCCGATCCGCTCGGCCGTGGCGAGGGCCGAGGTCAGCAGGTCGGCGGCGGCGTCGAGGTCGTCCAGGACGGCGGCGCAGCGGCCCAGCACCAGGTCGACGGGGCCCTGGTAGCCGGCGGGCCCGCCGCCGCCCACCACGTGCCCGCCCGCGAACCGGCTCAGGGTCTCCCGGAACCACGCGACGTCCGCGCGCAGGTCCAGCGGCACCGCGACCATCGCGCCGACCGCGTAGGCGAGCACCGTGAAGTAGGGCGGGACCTCCCAGTCCCGGGGCGGGCCCGCGAGCCGGTAGTGGTGGGCGGCCTCGTCCAGCCTGCCGGCGTCGGTGAGGGCGAGGGCGGGCCCGAGGCGGGTGAACAGGGTGGCGCGGGCCTCCCCGACGTCGCCGGAGCCCGGGTCGAGACCCGAGACCTCGGCGGGCGGGAAGCCGAGATGGTGCCCGACCGCGACCAGCAGGGACTGCCACGCCCCCGCCGCGGCCGGATGGCCCGTGCCCGCGACGAGCCGCACCGCATTCTGTCCGAGCTCCAGCGCGGTGGACAGCTCCCCGCGGGCCTGCGCCAACGCCGCCCGGGCGACGAGCAGGTGCCAGTCCGCCAGCGGGCTGCGCTGCTGCTCGACGCACCACCGCAGCCGGGTCAGCTCCGCCTCGATGCCGGCCAGGTCGCCCTGCTCCCAGAGCCGGTCGACGGTCCACAACCGACCCCACATCTCCACCGAGGGGCGGCGCAGCCGCTCGCCGAGCGCAGTCATCCGGGCGGCCAGCTCGGCCCGGACGGCCGAGTGCTCGGGTCCGCTGTGGGTCAGCTGGTTCGCGCGCAGGGCCGCGACCAGGGCGTCCGGGTCCGCGCCGTCCTCCGCGAGCGTCAGCGCCCTGGCCGCGGGCGCCCGGGCGCCCGCGGTGTCGCCGCGGTAGAAGCGGGTCTCGGCGAGCCGGGCCAGCAGCCGCGCGCGCAGCGCCACCTCGCCGGAGGCGCTCGCGCCGACGGATGCCTCGCGGGCGTCGAGCGACTCCAGCGCCCGCTCGCACCACCGCTCCACGGTCCGGTCCCGGTCCGTGCTGCCCACCGCCTCCAGCGTGAGGGCGGCGTCCGCCACCAGGTCCCCGCGGCCACACTCCTCCGCCAGGTCGACTGCGGTCCGGCAGGCCGCCAGCGCAGCGGTGAACCGGCCTGCGGCAGCCTCCGCTGCCCCCTGCGCGAGGTGCAGCTCGGCGCGGTCCGCGAGATCCAGGGAGGCGGCGCCGCACTCCAGCGCGGTGGCGTACCAGCGGGCGGCCTCCTCGTGGGCGAGTGCGCGGGTGGCGTCCTGCGCGGCCCGCCGGGACCAGGCGACGGCGGGGCCGCGGTCCCCGGCGACGGCCACCGCGACCCGGTGCCGCGCGATGTCCGCCGAGACCTGTGCGAGGTCGCCCCGGTGCAGGTCCTCCAGCGCCTCGGCGGCGCGCAGGTGCAGCACCACCGCCTCCTGCAGCGGGGTCTGCGCGGCCAGCACGGTGCGGACCAGGCCGTGGGCGAAGCGGAACCGGCCCGCGCCGGAGTCGGTCAGCAGGCCCGCGCCGAGGGCGGCGGTGACCGCGGGCAGGCAGGCGACGACCGGCTCGTCGAGCAGCCGGGCGACGACGGTGAGCTCGACGTCCTCGGCCAGCAGCGACGCCGCACGGACCAGCCGCTGGACGGGTGGGCCGAGCCTGCGGACCCGCGCCGCGATGAGCTCACCGACGCTGCCCCACGATCCGCCTGCGGCCCGGGCCAGCTCGCGTAGGTACAGCGGGTTGCCCCCGCCTGCGCGGACCGCCCGGTCGACCGTGCCCGGGTCGAGGTCTCCGCCTGCCGAGAGCACCAGGGCGGCCGCGGGCTCGTCCGGCAGTCCGCCCAGGACCAGCCGGTCGACCTCCGGGCCCCCGGCCAGCTCCGGCCCGATCCGCTCCCAGCCCGCGCCCGCCTCCCCGGTCCGGCGCGTGGCGCAGCAGACCAGCCCGCGGCAACCCGGGTCCCGCAGCAGCGCGCGGAGCAGGGACAACGACGGTTCGTCCGTCCACTGCACGTCGTCGAGCACGAGCAGGCAGCCGTCCGCGAGCACCTCCCGGACCGCCGCGAGCAGCGCGAACCGGTCCCCCGTCTCCTCAGGGCGGATCTCCGGGGTCAGCTGGCGCCAGAGGGCGAAGGCCTGGCCCCCGTCCTCCGCGGCGTGACACCACCGCACCCGGGCGACGCCGTCCGCGACCGCGCGCACCAGCGCGGTCTTGCCGATCCCGGCCTCGCCCTCCACCAGCACGAACCGGGGGCCGGGGGCGCGGACCAGGGCGCGCAGGCGCGCGGCCTCGGACTCGCGGCCGATCAGCCCGCTGGACACGCGGGCAGGCTACCGGCCGCCCCCGCGCCGACGGGGGATCATGACCCGCCGATGAGTTTCCGGCGGACCACCGGTCCTACCGCCGAGAACACCGACCGCGCTTCCCGGAGGACACATGAGCCGCCTGCTGATCACCACCGCCTTCATCTCGCTCGACGGCGTCGTCGAGGCCCCCGGCGGCGAGCCGGGGCACCGCTCGTCGGGCTGGACCTTCAAGGACATCGCCGAGGACTCCGAGAGCTACGAGATGAAGGGCGCCGAGCAGGACGAGGCCACCGCGATGCTGCTGGGCCGGGTGTCCTACCAGGCCTTCGCGCCGGTGTGGCCCGGGATGGACTTCTTCGCCGGGTACAACGCGATGCCCAAGTACGTCGTGTCGACCACCCTGACCGAGGGCGACCTCGTGGACGACTGGGGCGAGACGACGCTGCTCCGCTCGCTGGACGACGTCGCCGCGCTCAAGGAGACCGAGGGCGGCCCGATCATCGTGCACGGCAGCGCCACGCTGAACCGCAACCTGTCCGACGCCGGCCTGATCGACCGCTACCACCTGCTCGTCTTCCCGGTGCTGCTCGGCGCGGGCAAGCGGCTGTTCAGCGAGACCGACAAGGACAAGCAGATGCTCACCCTCGTCGACAGCCGGACCTACTCGAACGGGCTGCAGAAGCAGGTCTTCGACGTCGTGCGTTAGTGGACGGGCTCGGGCTGCGCGGACCCCACGCCGCGCAGGACCGAGGGCACCGCGACCAGGCAGCCGAGCAGCACCAGGTCCACCAGGACGGCGAGCCACCCGATGTTCGCGATCCGGGAGACGGGGAAGGCGAGCGCGCCCACCACGATCCCGGCCGCGCACCAGCGCGGCACCCGGTTCCACAGCCCGATCCCGGCCAGCAGCAGGGTCAGCGGCCAGAACAGGCCGAGCACCTTGAGGATCGTCGCGGGCCCGCTCGCGTCGATCAGGTCGAGCCCGCCGAGCCCCACGGTGATCGTGTTGAACCCGTACCCGACCACGCCCGCGGCCCCCAGCATGCCCACCACCAGCACCGCGGGGGCGAGCCGGTCGAGCCAGGTGACCACCCGCACGACCAGGATCCCGCCGAGCGCGCCGCCGACGATGTGCAGCAGCGCGGCAGGCGGGGAGTCCCAGCCCAGGAGGGCGTAGAGCACGGACGAGACCAGGGTGAGTCCGAGGGAGCAGGCGAGCGACAGGGTCAGCAGCCGGTCGAGGGTGGTGCCGGGGACGGTTCGCATGGGAGACGACGCTAGGAACCCGTGCGCGGGTGCGGAACGTGATCGCCCGCAGGATCCGCTGCGGGAAACCACAGCCCGGGTGGCGGTTCTCCCCCTCCCCAGACGATCACGCACCTGGGATGCTGCGCCGATGACGTTCCGCCTGCTGACCGCCTGGGGCGTGGTCGCGGCGGTCGTGCTCGCCGTCGAGCTGGTGCGGGCGGACGTGCTCGCCACGCTGGGCACCTCGTGGTCGCTGTCGTTCGTCGTGACCGTCGCCTTCGGGATCTGGGCCTGCCGCGCCGAGCCGGACAACCGGGCCGCGGTCCGGCTGCTGCTGTTCGGCTGCGTCGCGCTGACGTGGCTGGCGGTCTCGGTCGAGCTGATCGCGAGCGGGATGTCCGTGGCGCTCAACCTGCTCGCGCAGATGCTCGGCCTGGCGATGGTGACCGCGCAGGCCGCCGCGCTCGTCCGCTACCCGGACGGGAAGCCGCTGCTCGCGGCGGAGCGCCGGCTGGTCGGCGGGCTCGGTGCGCTCACCGTGCTGCTGCCGCCCGCTCTCCTGCTGACCCACGCCACGGTCGTCCCGACCTGGATCCTGCAGTTCAGCCGGGACTCCGATGGGCTCGTCCTCCCCGAGCTGCCGAGCCCCTGGTACGTCGGAGGCCCCGCCGGGCTCACCCAGGTCCTCGACGAGTCCCTGCTCGGCCTCGCGCCCCTGCTCGCCGTCGTCGTGCTCGCGCTGCGGTACCGGCGGCTGGACGCCGAGCAGCGGCCGCGGATGGCCTGGCCGGTCGTCGCCGCGCTGATCCTGGTACTCGGCCTGGTGGTGAACGCGCTGGCCGAGGCGGGCGCCCTCCCCCATCTCGTCGGGGACGGCGTGCTGATCGCCTGCCACGTCCTGCTGCCGGCCGCCCTCGGCGTCGGCATCGCCGCCCCGAGCCTGCTCGACGCGCTCGGAGCCGTCCGCCGCACCCTCCCGTTCGCCGTGCTGTCGCTGCTGATCCTGGGCACCTACGTCGCCGTGGCCGGGCTGCTCGGGATGACGGTCGGCGCCCGGAACCTGCAGGTCGCGGTGGTGGTGGCGGTCGTCGCGGCGCTCGCGCTCGAACCGCTGCGCCGCACCCTGCTGCAGCGTGCGCGGCGGCTCACGCTGGGGGACGAGGTCTCCCGGGACGAGCTGCTGCTGCGCCTCGGCGACACCCTGGAACACACCCTGGACCGGCGCGCACTCACCGAGTCCATCGCCGAGACCGCCATGGAGGGCCTCGGTGCCCAGTGGGTGCGGCTCGCCCCGTCCGACCTGCCCGCCGTGCACGTCGGACGGGAGCCGAGGCCGACCGAACAGAGCGTCACGGCCCGGCTGCTCCACGGCCGCGAGGACCTCGGGTCGATCTCCTGCGGCCCGGCGAGCGGCCGGGTGCGGGTCCAGCTCGAGACCCTCGCCCGCCAGGTCGCGATGGCCCTGACCAACGCCCGCCTGGCGGACGAGCTCAACGTCCGGCTCGCCGAGATCGAGGCCTCCCGGCAGCGGCTGGTCACCGCCGAGGAGACCGCCCGCCGCCGCCTCGAACGGGACCTGCACGACGGCGCCCAGCAGGACCTCGCCGCCCTGCTCACCCGGATCGCGCTGGCTCGCAACCAGCTGGGGCGGGCGGACGTCGGGAAGCTGGACCGGACCCTGGAAACACTCCAGGCGGACGCGGGTGAGGCCATGCGGAACCTGCGCGAGCTCGTCTCCGGCATCCACGAGGCGACGCTGGCCGACCAGGGCCTGGTCGCCGCCGTCGAGAGCCGGGCGGGCAAGTCCCCGATCCCGGTGGACGTCCACTGCGGGCCGGGGGTGCGGGACGGCAGGCTCGCCGCGGCCGTCGAGAGCACCGCCTTCTTCACCGTGTGCGAGGCCCTGGCCAACACGCTCAAGCACGGCGGCGCGCAGCGCGCCACGATCACCATGGTGCTGGACGCGGGGACGCTGCGGATCGACGTCACGGACGACGGCCGCGGGTTCGACCCGGCCCAGGTGGACGGCTCCACCGGGCTGGTCGGGCTGCGGGACCGGATCGCCGCGGTGGGTGGGCGCATGGAGGTCCGCTCGGCGCCCGGCAGCGGGACCACGCTGACCGCCCTCGTCCCGGCGGGGACGTGAGCCTGCGGGTGGTCGTCGCGGACGACCACTACCTGCTCCGCGAGGGTCTGCGCGCCCTGCTGACCGACGGCGGCGAGGTCGAGGTCTGCGCGACCGCGGGCTCCGCGCCGGAGCTGATCGCCTCCGTCGACGAGCTGGTCCCGGACGCGGTGATCACCGACATCCGGATGCCGGAGGGCACCGAGGGGATCGCGGCGGCGCACGAGATCCGCGGCAGGCACCCGTCGGTCGGGGTGGTGGTGCTCTCCCAGCACGCCGACGGCTCCTACGCCGAGGCGCTGCTCGCCCACGGCACGGACGGCCTGGCCTACCTGCTCAAGGAGCGGGTCGGAGACGTGGACGAGCTGATGCGCGCGCTGGGCGAGGTCGTCGCGGGCCGGACCGCGCTGGACACCCGGATCGTCGACGCGCTGATCGCGCGGCGGCGGGCCCGCACCCCGACCGTCCTCGACGCGCTGTCCGAGCGCGAGCGCGCGGTCCTGCAGGAGATGGCGCGCGGCCTCACCAACTCCGGCATCGCGCGGACCCTGCATCTCTCCGAGTCCGCGGTGGAGAAGCACGTGAGCGCGATCTTCGCCAAGCTCGGCCACGAACAGCCGGACACCCACCGCCGGGTGGCCGCGGTCGTGGCCTACCTCGGTGCGAGCCGGTGAACCCGCACGTCCGGGTTCGGCGTGGTCGTGGTGGTGATGTCCGCCCAGCGCTCGCAGCCGCGCAGGAACTCCCGCGCCGGCGGACGGCCCTGGTCGGCCAGCCACAGCTCCCCGCCCGCGGTGACCAGCCGGGGCATCAGCGCGCCGAGGGCGTCGAGGCCGTCGTGCGCGTAGAGCAGGTCGGCGGCCAGCACGAGGTCCCACGGACCGTCCGCGAGCACCGCCGCGGGATCCGCCCAGTCGCACACCGCGACGTCCAGCCGGAGCCCGTTGCGCCGGGCGTTGTAGGTCGCGAACTCGAGCGCGCCCTCGGCCCAGTCGGTGGCGAGCACGCGCGCCCCGCCCTGGGCCGCGGCCAGGCTCGGCAGCGCGAGACCGCAGCCGAGCTCGAGGACCCGGGCGCCCCGCACGTCCCGCGCGGCGATCGCCGCGGCGAGCTCGACGCCGCACGGCCAGGGCTGGGCCCAGTAGGGCGGCTCGTCGCCGTCCATGCCGAAGTTCTGCCGGTAGATCAGGTCCATGGCGTCTCGGGGGTGGAGGAGCTCGATCCGGCCGGTCGCGAGCTCCACGGCGCTGCGGCTCACCCCGAGCAGGCCCGTGGGGACCTCGGGGAGCTCCGGATCCAGGTCCGGGGCGGCGTCGTACGTGGTGAACCCGCTGTGGGCGGAGGGCATCGCGATCCTTCGGCTTGACGGGCGGGTGCGCCCACGATCGGGGCAGCCCCGACGCGGTCCGCCGGGTGCCGGGGTGCCACGCCCCGACCGCTGATGAGCACCCGACAGTACGCGCCCCTCCCGGCCCCCGGGCGGGCACAGTAGGGTGCTGACCGAGGTCGTCGGTTTTCGATGTTCGTGTTTCAGCACGCTCGCGAGAACTTCAGGAGACGGTCGCGACATCTGGCGCCACCAGGGCGCCGGGGCGCGCCGTCGGACCCGGGATCTGCGAGGAGCAGTCACATGGCACAGGGAACCGTGAAGTGGTTCAACGGTGAGAAGGGCTTCGGCTTCATCGAGCAGGACGGTGGCGGGGCGGACGTCTTCGTCCACTACTCCGAGATCGACAGCAGCGGCTTCCGCAGCCTGGACGAGGGCCAGCGGGTGGAGTTCGAGGTCGGCCAGGGCAAGAAGGGCCCGCAGGCCACCGGGGTCCGCGTCATCTGACGTTCTCCCCGTCGTGGTGAGGAGCCCGTCCCCGACTCAGGGGGCGGGCTCCTCCCGTCTGCGCCGGCGTGCCGTTCCTCAGCGCGGACTGCAGGCGCTCCCGGATCGTCCGCAGCACCGACCCGACCTCACCAGAAGTCGGCGAGCATCTCGGCGCCCCGCCTCGGGTCCTCCAGCATCCACCAGTGCCCCAGCCCGTCCAGCCGCGCGACCCGGGCGCCCGCCGTCGCGGCGGCGGCGAGGCGCTGCTCCTCGCTCCCGACGACGACGTCCTCCCCGGCGACGACGGCGAGGCCCGGTCGGCGCGCGGCAGCGCCGAGGTCTCGCCCCAGCTCCGCCAGGGCGGGCTGCGCGGCGGAGCGGTACAGCGCCAGCACGGCCCGGCCGGTCGACTCGTCGTGGGCGGCGGCGACCCGCTCCGCGACCGGCCGCGGGAAGCCCCGCCGGACCAGCGCCTCCGTCTCCCGCTCGGTGGAGCCGAAGAAGTCCGCGACGGCCCGCTCGCCCGCCCCGGGCGCCTGCCAGACCCGGGCGAGCTCGTGCCAGACGTGGTCCGGGTGCAGCGCCCCCACGGCGTCGCTGACCCAGCTGCGGATCAGGTCCGGCCGGGTGATCGCCACCCCGAGCACGTGCAGCCCGCCCCAGTCGTACCCGACCAGGTCGACGGGCTCGCCGATCGCCGTCAGCTCGTCGACCAGCCAGGCCCGGTACTCCGGCATGGTCGCCCCGAACCCGGCGGGCAGCGGGGCGCCGAAGCCCGGCGGGGACACGCACCGCACGTCCTCGCGGTCCAAAGCCGGCGTTGCCGGCCGCGCGGTTGCCCACGCGTGCCCTTCGGCCAGCCGATCGACTCGGCGATGCGGTCCGGGAAGGCCAGGTGCCCGCAGCCGACGATGAACGAGTTCACCCCGGCCAGCCACACCAGCGCGTTGAGCAGGCTGGTCTCGGCGAACCCCGACCAGCCGCCGGTGGCCGGCGCGACGACCTCGGCGACGACGAACCCCGCGAGCCCGACGTAGGTCGTCATCCCGAGCAGCCGCAAGACGATCGGGGGCGGGCCTGCGGTCTCCGGCGCGGCGTCGGTCATCACACTCTCCCGTCCCCGAGGTCTTCCTCGGGTTCGGGGAGGTGGGGTGGTTCGTTAGCCCAGCCGGGCCCGCGGCGCCGTCGCGCGACCCGTGACGGGCCCGCAGATGCAGCCCCGGTCGCGCGACATCGACACGGTCGCGGCACAGAACCGCAGGTCGAGTGTGGAGTGGTCGGCCACGGGGTGCGGGCAGGCCCGGCAGCTCTCGACCTCTACGGACTCGGCGGACTCGACGGACCCGGTCGCGGTGTCGGTCCGGCCGTTCATCGCACCGTCTCGGGGATGTGGTCGAGCGCGGCGAGGATCCGGACGGCCATGGCGGTCCCGGCCTTCTCGGAGATCTTCGAGTCCTCGCGCAGCGCCGCGGTGACGATCGCGAGCCGCCGGTCGTAGCCGGTGAGGCGAGGTGTGTGGGTGGCGAGCGGGACCGAGGTCATGCCGGTCTTCCGTCCCCCGGGCGGCGAGCCGCTCGGAATGGTGTTCCACCGGAGACGACGCCGGGCCGAACGCCCGTGTACAGGAATGCTCCCGGCCCGTCCCACGCTACGCCGTCCGACGATCCGCCGCCGATCAGCGCCCAACAGGCGTAGGGTTCCCCGCACAGGGTCACTTCGCGGTCACGGTCGAGGAGCTGCGCGAATCGTCGGCCCCGTTCCTCCCGCGCGTCACCGCGCAGATCCGGAGTCTCCCGTGTCCGACAAGTCCCCGCGCCAGTCCAGCAGCAAGAAGTCCACGAAGACCATCAAGCAGAAGCGCGCCGACAAGAAGTCTTCTGCCGCGCCGTCGAGCATCATCCCCACGGGCAAGGGGAAGTAGCGGGGCGGGTCCACCAGGTCGGGGCCGCACGGCGGAAGGCGGGCGGGGGTAGGCGACCCGCCCGCTCCGGGACCGCGCCGAGCAGGCCGTACCGCTCCAGGTGCGCGCGGTTGTCGCGGTCGATGGCGGTCGGCGCGGCCGGCCAGGAGCCGATCACGACACCCGCGCACTCGATCCGGCGCCGGGCCAGCGCGTCGACCGTCAACGCCGTGTGGTTGAGCGTGCCGAGGCCGCTGCGGCACACGACGACCACCGGCGCCGCCAGCGCCAGGGCGAGGTCGGCGAGGGTGTGGCCCTCCTCGGTCAGCTCCACCAGCAGCCCGCCCGCGCCCTCGACGAGCACGTGGTCATGGTCCGCGGCGAGGGCCAGGACGGCGTCCCGATGCTGATCGAGAGTCGGTAGCCGCACCCCCTCCCGCCGCGCCGCGGCCACCGGCGCCATCGGCTCGACCAGCCGGATCCCCTCGACCCCGGCGACCCCGCCGAGCCGTCGGACGACGTCGACGTCCCCCTCCCCGCCGTCGGTCCCGGCCTGCGTGGGCTTGTAGACGACCACGCTGCCGCCCAGCGACACCGCGAGCGCCGCGGTGGTGATCGTCTTGCCGACCCCGGTGTCGGTCCCGGTGATCAGCACCACCGCCCCCACCCCCGCGAGCCCTCGGCCCCGACGCGCGAGTCCGACACCACGGCCCCCGAGTCCGACATCACGCCGGTCCGGGCCGCGCTGTACTCCGCCGCCCGCACCGCCGACTCGACCGCACGGTCCAGGTCCAGACCGGCCCGCGCCGTCAGGCGGAGGCGGGAGACCCCGTCCGGGACGCTCGGGGGACGGAAGCAACCCACCACGATCCCCTCCGCCAGCAACCGCGCCGCCGCCTGCGCCGCCGCGCCCGGGGAGCCCACGAGGATCGACTGCACCGCACCGGGTGCGCGTTCCACCCCGGCCGCCGCCGCGATGCGCGCCGCGGCCTCGTGCACCGCATCCACCCGCTCCGGCTCGGCGACCACGATCCGACACGCCTCAGCGGCGGCCGCAGCCGCGGCGGGCGCCAGGCCGGTGTCGAACACGAAGGTCCGGGCGGTGTTCACCAGGTGCTCGCGCAGCAGCTCCGAGCCCAGGACCGCGCCGCCCTGCGCCCCGAGCGCCTTCGACAGCGTCGCCGTCACCACCACGTGCGGGGCCCCGGCCAGACCGGCCGCGTGCACCGCCCCGCGGCCGCCGCCCGCCACACCCACGCCGTGCGCTTCGTCCACGACCAGCAGCGCGTCGTACTCGGCGCACAGCGCGGCGGTGGCGGTCAGGTCGGCCGCGTCGCCGAGCACCGAGTAGATCGACTCGACGACCACGACCGCCCGCGGCTGCCTGCGTTCTCGCAGCAGCCGGGCCAGCTCGACCAGGTCCGCGTGCGGGCAGATCGCGACCGGCGACCGGGAGAGCCGGGCGCCGTCGACCATCGAGGCATGGACGTGGGCGTCGGACACGAGCAGGGTGTCCGGATCGCCCAGCGCGGTCAGCAGGCCGATGTTCGCGGTGTAGCCGCTGGAGAAGACCAGCGCCGCGGGCCGGCCCGTGAGCGCGGCGACCTCCCGCTCCAGCTCCACGTGCGCGCTGGTCGTGCCGGTCACGACCCGCGAGGCCCGCGCCCCGGCTCCGTGCTCGGCCAGCGCCCCCGCGGCGGCCGCCCGCAGCCGCGGATCGCGCCCCAGCCCCAGGTAGTCGTTGGACGCCAGATCGACCAGCCCGACCGCGGACCGCCGCACGTCCGTCGCCCGCAGGACGTCCGCGGCGCGTCGCCCCTCCGCCGCGGCGAGCAGCCAGTCCTGCATCGCGCCGCGCCCCACCGCGGGCGCACCCGTCCGCTCCCTCATCTCCGTCATCGCACGCGCCGTCCCCTCGCACTCAGAGCACGTTTCGTGCGTCCAGCGCTGCATGATCGCCGAGAACGTGCTCTCAGCGCTGCGGCCCCAGCGCAAAGAGCACGCTTCGGCAGCCCGGTGCCCCCGCCGCCGAGCTGCTCCTCGGCCGGCACCGCACAGAGGCCGTCGCACCCCGTCGCCGTCCCCATCTCAGCCGTGCACCTCCCCGATCGCCCCGACGATGCCCGCGCCGATCGCCGCGATGTCCGCGGGCAGGCTCACGAAGGGCGGCATCGTGTAGACGAGGTCCCGGAAGGGCCGCACCCACACCCCGCGCTCCATCGCCGCGCGGGTCACCGCGGGGACGTCCACCGGCCCGTCGAGCTGCACCACGCCGACCGCGCCGAGCACCCGCACCTCGCGCACCGAGCCCAGGTCCGCGGCCGGCTTCAGCACCGCGGTCAGCTCGGCCTCGATCGCCGGGACCCGCTCGCGCGAGGTCGGCAGCAGCTCCAGCGACGCCGACGCGACGGCGCAGGCCAGCGGATTGGCCATGAAGGTCGGGCCGTGCAGCAGCGCCCGCTGCGGGGACCGGGTGATCGCCGAGGCGACCCGGCCGCTGCACAGCACCGCAGCCAGCGTGAGATAACCGCCGGTCAGCGCCTTGCCGACGCACAGGACGTCCGGCTCGACGCCCGCCCACTCCACCGCGAACAGGGGCCCGGTGCGGCCGAAGCCGGTCGCGATCTCGTCCGCGACCAGCAGCAGGTCGTGCTCGTCCGCGATCCGCCGCAGCGCGGCGAGGCACTCCGGCCGGTAGGCGTGCATCCCGCCCGCGCCCTGCAGCACCGGCTCCACCACGATCGCCGCGGCCGTGTCCGCGTGCGCCGCGACGACCTCCTCCGCGGCCGCGACCCACGAGTCCACATCAGACGGCAGGGCAGGCGGACGCGGGAGGAACACCTGCGACGCGACCAGACCCGGGAAGAGCGCGTGCATCCCGTCCTCCGGATCGCACACGCCCATCGCCCCGGTCGTGTCCCCGTGGTAGCCACCGCGCAGCGCCACGAACCGCCGCCGCCCTGGCCGACCGGTCGCCGCCTGGTACTGCACCGCGAGCTTGAGCGCGACCTCGACCGACACCGATCCCGAGTCCGCGAGGAACACGTGCCGCAGCGACGGCGGGGCGAGCGCGACCAGCTGCTCGGCCAGCCGGACCGCGGGTTCGTGGGTCAGGCCGCCGAACATGACGTGGCTGAACCGGTCGACCTGGTCGCGGACCGCCGCGTCGAGCGCCGGGTGGCGGTAGCCGTGGATCGCGCACCACCACGAGCTCATCGCGTCGACGACGTCGAACCGCGCGCCGTCCGCCGCCTCCAGCCGCAGCCGCGTACCCGATGCCGAGGTGACCGCGTACGGCGCCGGACCGTCCAGCGCGGCGTACGGGTGCCACAGCAGCCCACGGTCCCGCTCGACGAGGGAGCTCACGCGTTCGGGGCCACGGTCGTCCCGGCCCCGCGCTGCCGCACCGCGAGCGATGCCGCAGGGGTGGTCGACGCAGGGACGTTCGGCGGAGCGAGCGCCGGATCCTGCGCACCCAGCACCCGGAACCCGGCGTCCTCGATCATCTCCAGGTCCGCCTTCGCCGCCTGCCCCTCGCTGGTCAGGTAGTCGCCGAGGAACAGCGAGTTGGCCAGGTGCAACGCCAACGGCTGCAGCGACCGCAGGTGCATCTCCCGCCCACCGGCCATCCGGACCTCGGTCGCGGGACAGGCGAACCGGGCCAGCGCGAGGATCCGCAGGGCTCGCAACGGGGACAGCTCCCAGGTCCCCGCGAGGGGGGTGCCGTCGAACGGCATCAAGAAGTTGATCGGGATCGAGTCGCTGGCCAGATCGCGCAGCGCGAAGACCGCGTCGATCAGGTCCTCGTCCGACTCCCCCATGCCCACGATCAGTCCGGAGCAGGGCGAGAGACCCGCGGACTTCGCCTTCGCGACCGTGTCGACCCGATCCGCGTAGTCGTGGGTGGAGCAGATCTCCGAGTACCGCGACTCGGCGGTGTTCAGGTTGTGGTTGTAGGCGTCCACCCCGGCCTCGCGCAGCCGCTCGGCCTGCCCGTCCTTCAGCAGGCCCAGGCAGGCGCACACCTCGACCCCGGGGTGCGCGTCCTTGAGCGCGCCCACCACCGACGCCACCGTCTCGACGTCCCGGTTGCTCGGCCCGCGCCCGCTCGCGACCAGGCAGACGCGGGACGCGCCGCCCCGGATCCCGGCGTCGGCCTGACGCACGGCCTCGTCGTCCTTCAGCCACGAGTACTTCAGGATCTCGGCGGTGGAGCCGAGGCGCTGCGAGCAGTACCCGCAGTCCTCCGGGCACAGCCCGGACTTGAGGTTGACCAGGTAGTTGACCTTGACCTGGTCCCCGAAGTGCGCCCGGCGCACCCGGCCGCCCGCCGCCACCAGGGCGAGGACGTCCGGGTCGGGGGCGGACAGGATCATCCGGGCGTCGGCACGGTCGAGCGTGCCTCCGGCGAGCTGGCGGTCGGCGAGGTCCTCGAACGGTTTGAACACCGTTCAAACGGTAGCCGCCGACCCCGCCGCCGAGCAAGACCGCGACACTGGACGGGTGGCACTGAGCAGGGAGCAGGTCGTCGTCGGGGCGTACTCGGTGCTGCAGGAGCAGGGGCTGGGCGGACTGTCGATGCGCCGCGTCGCCCAGCACCTCGGGGTGCAGCCGGGCGCGTTGTACTACCACGTGGCCAGCAAGCAGGAGCTGCTCGCGGAGATCGCGAGCCGGATCCTCGCGGACCCCCCGACCACGGATCCACGGCAGGCCGCCCGCGACCTGCGCGCCGCGCTGCTGCGGGCCCGGGACGGCGCCGAGGTCGTCTCGTTCGTCCACGCGTTCCGCCCGGACGCCCTCGCCGCGCTGCAGACCCTCCCCGCCCTGTTCACCGACCTGCCGCCGCGCGAGGCGGGCTGGGCCGCACGCGCCCTGGTCCACTACGTCCTGGGGTTCGTCGCGGAGGAGCAGAACCGCGCCGAGCTCGTCCGGCTCGGCGTGCTCCCCGACGACGCCCCGGACGCCGACGAGGCCTTCGAGTTCGGCATCGGCGCGATCACGGCGGGGTCCTACCTGGACCCCAGGTAGGTCACCACCGCCAGCACCCGGCGGTGGTCCTCGATCCCGTCCGCCAGCCCGAGTTTGGTCAAGATGTTGGTGACGTGGGTCTCCACGGTCCGGTCGGTGAGCACCAGCCGCAGCGCGATCCCCCGGTTGGTGCGGCCCTCCGCCATCAGCGCCAGCACCTCGCGTTCGCGGGCGGTCAGCCGCTCGAGGGGGTCCTCGCGGCGCCGGTGCCCGATCAGCCGCGTGACGACCTCGGGATCCAGGGCCGAGCCCCCGCGGGCCACCCGGCGGAGCGCCTCGAGGAACTCGTCGACGTCGAACACCCGGTCCTTGAGCAGGTAGCCGAAGCCGCCCTCGCCCACCAGCTCCACCGTCGGGTACGGCTCGACGTGCTGGGACAGCAGCATGATCCCCAGGTCCGGATGGTCCTGGCGCAGGTGCCGGGCGGCGTGCGCCCCGTCCGCCCCCCTGTGCGGCGGCATGTGGATGTCGACGACGGCGAGCTCCGGCCGGGTCCTCGCCACCGCGGCCACCAGCGCCTCGGCATCGCCGACCCGGGCCACGATGTCGTGGCCCGCGTCCTCCAGCAGCCGCGCGAGGCCCTCGCGGAACAGCAGGCTGTCCTCGGCGATCACGGTGCGCACGGCAGCACCGCCTCCACCGTGGTGCCCGCCGGACCCGCGGGGCCGACGGAGAGCCGCCCGCCTGCCGCGGCGACCCGGTCCACCAGCCCGGCCAGCCCCGATCCGGGTCGCGCGACGGCACCCCCACGGCCGTCGTCGCTGACCCGGACCACCACCTCGTCGGCGGCGCGCTCCACCCGGATGTCGACGGACCCGGCGTCCGAGTGCTTGACGACGTTCGCCAGGGCCTCGCTGGCCACGTAGTAGGCGGTGGTGGCGACCTCGTCCGGCACCGGGTCGTCGAGCACCTCGAGCCGGACCGGGATGGGCAGCGCGGTGGTCAGCGAGCGGATCGCGGGGCCGAGCCCGGAGTCGAGGTCCAGCGGGCGCAGGCCCTGCGCGATCGCGCGGAGCTCGGCGACCGCGGTGCCCAGCTCGGCGACGGCCTGATCCAGCAGGCCGTCGACGTCCTCGTCGTGCCCGGCCTCCAGGCGGCGCTGGGCCAGCCGGATCGCCATGCCGAGCGAGACGAGCCGCTGCTGGGCGCCGTCGTGCAGGTCCCGTTCGAGCCTGCGCCGCTCCCGGTAGCCCGCCTGCAGCAACCGAGCGCGGCTCTCGGCCACCTCGCGCAGCGCCTCGGTCAGCTCCAGCCGCGACCGGATGACCTCGACCAGCAGCGCGGAGCCTGCCGCGGCCTCGCGCAGCAGCTCCCGCGGAGCCGGGCCGCCGTCCGGCAGCAGAGCGCCGACCGGGGTGCCGGAGACGAGGACGGGGATCTCCGCGACCCCACCCGGGACCGGGAGACAGTGCTCGTCCACGAGGCCCGTCCGGCCCGGCAGCACGTACCCGACGCGCAGACCCGGATCGCGCAGCGCCGTCCGCAGGGTCTCCGGCAGGTCCTCCGGGCGGGCGAGCCCGGTGTCGATCCGGGCCTGCAGCGTGGCGAGTGCCGCCCGCAACGACCGGCGCAGTGGGTAGAGGCGCCGGTCCACACGGTCGGTCAGGCGCCTGCGCAGCGGGGCCAGGGCGAGCGCGCAGACCGCCGTCGCGACGGCTGCGGCCACCGGCGACTCCCGGCCGAGCAGCACGCCCGCCGCCACCTCGGCAGCGCCGAAGATCGCCAGCAGCACGGCGGTGACCAGCGAGTACGCGACCGTCGCGCTGAAGGCCCGGTCGACGTCGTAGAGGTCGTGGCGCAGCAACGCGATGGTGGTGACCGCCGGGATCGCCACGGCGGACAGCCCGATCCCGATCATCACCAGGTCCGGCCGGTCGAACAGCAGGTAGGACAGCCAGCAGAGCAGCAGCGTCAGCGGCAGGAGCATCGAGCCGAGGGCGAACCACCGCACCTGGGCGCGGGCCACCGTGCTCGACGAGTGCCGGTACCGCACGATCATCGCCACCGCGCAGGCGACGAGCAGCACCAGGAACACACCCACCAGGCCCACGGCGACCGCGCCCAGCTCCGGAGGCACCCGGTAGGCGGGCGGGAACACGTCGAACGGGGGGTCCTGCGGCGTCCCGCCCGCGAGCACGAGGAACGCGGCGGTCACCACCCCGACCGTGATCGGCGCCCAGCGCCAGCCGGGGCTCGGCAGCCGCCCGTCCGGGAACAGCAGCAGGAGCAGCGCGGTCGGCAGGTAGAGCAGCACCCACGAGCCCGCCCGGGCCGACATCGCCCAGGGTGTCCACCCGGGCGCCGCCGCCGGGTCGAGCAGGGCGAGGGCGCCGAACTCGTCCCCCAGCCCGACGACCAGCACGAGCATCGCCCCGACCAGTGCCAGCAGCGGCGCGATCCGGTTGCGCGGACGCTTGACGGCGATCACCACACCCAGCACGACCGCGGGCAGCGACAGCACGATCACGACGACGGTGGCCAGCACCCCGACCTCGGGATACCGGCTCATCAGCACCACGAGCCACCCGATCACCGCGGCCGAACCGGCGGCGATCAGCAGCGTCCACACCCTTGGCCAGGCCATGGCGCTCACGCTAGGGAGCCCGCTGCCGCGGGGCCTCCGTGCGAGCACGGAGTTCGAGTGCCGTGCCGCCTCGGATCCGCCGACGACCCCTGCCGACGACGCTCGTCGCCATGACTCCTCGCCTGATCACCGACGGCCGCCACACGGACGCCGCACCCGCCGACCGCACCCGGACCGGCCGCCGCACGACCGGCGCGCTGCTGACCACCGCCGTGGCCGCCGTGCTGCTGGCCGGGTGCTCCTCGGCCGCCGCACCCGCCGCACCGGCGGCTCCCGCCAAGGACCAGGCCGCCGCCTGCACCGCCGCGGTCGCGGTCGACTCCAGCATCCCACCCGGGATCGACCCCGACGGGCCCGCGCCGTCCGCCCAGGAGATGCAGGCCTGGGCCGCGACCGTGGCCCCGCACCTCGCCACACTGCAGGCCAACGCGCCGGACACGCTCGCCGCCCCGCTGAAGACCTACGCCGACCAGCTCGCCCAGGCCCAGGCGGGGCAGCGGCTCGACGTCTCCACCGACGCGAACGTGGGCGCCACCGCCACGCTCGACGGCTGGGTCTTCGACACCTGCGGCTACCAGACCCTCGACGTGACCAACAGCGCGGGCACGCTGACCGGCGTACCGACCGGCCTCACGGCGGGTCCGGTGGCGATCCGCTTCCGCAACAGCGGCGACCCCAGCGCCTTCGTGCTGCTCACGGCCCGGGTGAAGGACGGACAGACCGTCACCCCGCAGCAGCTGGACTCCGGTGCCGCGGACCTGGACGCCGCCGCGGACGTGGTGTCCGGCGCCCAGGCCGCGGGCACGGACGCCGCCTACAGCGTGGCCGTGCTGCGGCCGGGGAACTACGTCGTCTCGGCAGTGCTCGGCACCCCGCCGAACTTCGCGGGCACGACGAGCGGCGCCTTCACCGTCTCCTGACCGCATGGGTCCTCCCGGCCGGTACCTCGGCCCGGCCGGGCAGTCCGTTAACGGTCGGGACGGCCGCGCCCTGGCCGCCTCCCGAGGACGGCTACCGGACCACTCCACGTCCTGGTGACCGACCGGGTCGAGGCGGCGCGCGGCACGCTCGAACGGGATGGCCCGGGCCGGCGAGCGATCTTCCCGGAGCGACGTGACGGATCAGGGCCCTCCGACGAGTAGATGTCCATGACGCACTCGAAGGCGGGCCCGGCCGCCGCGGCCCTGCTCGGCGCCCTCCTGCTGGCCGGCTGCAGCAGCACGGTCGCCGGCACGCCGACCGCCCAGGACGGGCAGGTCCGCCCCCTCGACGAGACCCCCGCGGGCGCCGCTGCGGCGTCGGCCGCCGTGGACGGTTGCGCCCTGGTCACCGCCGCCGAGGTGAAAGCCCTCATCGGCCCGAACGACGGGGGCAGGGCCGGCGGCATCGACAGCGGTGGCGGGGGGTGCACCTGGGAGAACAAGGAGAACTACTTCTCGGTGACCGTCGAGGTCCGTAGCGTCGGGACCGCGCCGGGCGGGACGATCCCGCCCTGGGACACCTCGCTCGGGCCGGAGCGGAAGGTCGGCACCGACATGCGGGACATCAACGGGGCGATCGAGTTCGCGGCGGGCGACCGGGACTGCACGGTGCAGGTCGCGACCACGGACTTCGCCGTCAACGAGAAGGCCGCCCTGGACCTCATCCCGAAGATCCGCCAGCGGATCGGCTGAGCCACAGCAGGGAGACCACCACGGCGTCGTCGGAACCCGCGCGAGGGTCGCGCCGGGAGCGAGGACTCCCAGCCGGGTCGGGTACGCGGGGCCGAACCCTCGATGCGCTCCGCCGTCGGGCTCAGGAGGATCACCGCACCGCCTTCCCGGGCCACGACCCGCCTACAGCAGCGACGCCGTCAGGCCACCGTCGAGCACGTAGTTGCTGCCGGTCACCCAGGATGCCCGGTCGGAGGCCAGGAACGCCGCCACCTCGGCGATGTCCTGCGGGGTGCCGAGCCTGCCCTGCTTCTGCGCGACGAGGTCACCGAAGGGCACCTGCGTGGCCGCCTCGAAGTCCGGCACCAGCCGGTCCACCATCGCGGTGTCGGCGAAGCCCGGGCAGACCGCGTTGACCCGCACCCCCGTCGGCCGCATCTCGACTGCGGTGACCCGGGTGAGCTGG
Organism: Pseudonocardia xishanensis; assembly: GCF_039541715.1. Classification (NCBI taxonomy): domain Bacteria; kingdom Bacillati; phylum Actinomycetota; class Actinomycetes; order Pseudonocardiales; family Pseudonocardiaceae; genus Pseudonocardia; species Pseudonocardia xishanensis. The sequence goes on along the minus strand of NZ_BAABGT010000014.1, from coordinate 21,856 downwards.
ATCAGCGCGGCCTTCGTGGCGCAGTAGGAGCCGAGCAGCGGGCTGCCGCCGAGCCCCGCGATCGAGGCGATGTTGACGATGTTGCCCTTGGACTCGATGAGGTGCCCGATCGCCGCCTTCATCGCCACGAACGGGCCGCGCACGTTCACGGCGTAGATCTTGTCGAAGCTGTCCGTGGACTGCTGCAGCAGCGGCGAGGAGATCTCGATCCCGGCGTTGTTGACCAGCACGTCCAGCCCGCCGAGCAGACCCACCGCCTGCTGCACCGCGCCCTGGACCTCGGCCTCGTCCGTCACGTCGCAGTTCGCGACGCCCGCGGCGCCGATCGCGTCCGCCGTCTCCTTGGCCGCCTCGGCGTTGATGTCGCTGACCACGACCCGCGCGCCGCGCTCGGTGAACAGCGTCGCGATGGCCTTCCCGATCCCCGCCCCGCTGCCGGTGACGAAGACCCGCTTGCCCTCGAGCTCACCCATCTCAGGCCTCCACCTTCGGCATGATCTCTTCCTTGATGCGCTTGAGGTCGTCCAGTGTCTTGGACACCGGGACGTCCGCGAACGGCGGCCAGATCATCGGCATCGTCATCCCCGCCTCCCGGTAGGCGCGCAGCCGGTCGGTGATCTGCCCCGCGGTGCCGACCATCAGGTTGGTGACCTTGCCCGCCGGGGACTGGTCGACCTCCTCGTCGGTGATGACGGTCCAGAGCATGCTGCTGATCTCGAGGTCGTCGACCGAGCGCTGGGTGTCCAGCTGGTCCAGCTCGCGCTGGATCTCCTGGCGCCACGTCTTGATGTCCTCGGGCGAGTCCTGGATGCCGATCCAGCCCGCGAGGTCGTACTTGGCGATCCGCATCGCCGTCCGCTTCGGGTCCTTGAGACCCGAGAAGAAGATCGGCAACGGGTTCTGCAGCGGCTTCACCCCGAACCCGCAGGGCTCGAAGTCGGCGAACTCGCCGTGATACTCGAAGATGTCGTTGTTCCAGATCCCCTGCATGACCTCGATCGTCTCCCGCACGTGCTTGTGCCTGCGGGGGAAGATGTGTGCCGCGCTCGCGGCCGCGAACTCCTCGGGCATCCAGCCGGAGCCGACGCCGACGTTGAGCCTGCCGCCGCTGAGGTGGTCGATCGTCGCCAGCTCGGTGGCCAGCACGCCCGGGGAGCGGTACGGGGTGTCGATGATGCTCATCCCGATCCGGACCTTCGTGGTCTTCGCCGCGAGCCACGGGATCAGCGGGTAGCCCTGGAACCACTCGCCGCGGGCGGCGACGGGAAGAGCCTTGGGCAGGCCCTCCATCATCCCGAAGGAGTACTGCAGCTCCTGCCGGTCCGACGACTCCGGGACGACGATCCGGTCCAGCGTCCAGACGGAGTCGAAGTCCAGGTCCTCGGCGAGCGCGGTGAGGTCCTCCAGCTCCTTGATGGTCACCTTGGTCCGGAAGTTGGGGAGGTAGAGAGCAAGTTTCATGTGGCGGGGCCTTCTGTGAGTGTGATGCGGATCTCTTTCTTGAGGACCTTACCGATGGTGGAGCGCGGCAGGTCGGGCCAGATCTCGATCTGTTTCGGCGCCTTCACGCTGCCGATGCGGTCCTTGACGAAGGCGATCAGCGCGGCCGGGTCGATCTCGGCGTCCGACTGCGGCTGGACGACGGCGACGACCCGCTCGCCCCACTTCTCGTCCGGCAGCCCGATCACCGCGCAGTCCCGCACGGCCGCGTGGGCCATGAGCGCCTGCTCGACCTCCGCGCTGTACACGTTGAACCCGCCGGTGATCACCATGTCCTTGGCGCGGTCCACGATGTACAGGAAGCCGTCCTCGTCGAGGAAGCCGATGTCACCGGTGTGGTGCCAGCCGAAGGTCGAGGCCTCGGCGGTGGCCTCGGGGTTGCGGTAGTAGCCCGCCATGACCAGCGAGCCGCGGACGCAGATCTCACCGCGCTCGCCGCGCGGTACGGACCGGCCCTGCTCGTCCAGGATCGCCACGGTGACCAGCGGCGAGGGCCTGCCCGCCGACGACAGCCGGTGGGTCGCGATCGACCCGTCCGGCAGCCGGTGGTCGGCCGAGGACATGGTCGAGATCATCATCGGGGCCTCGGACTGGCCGAACAGCTGCGCCATCGGCCCGATCCGCTCCAGCGCCTCGGCCAGCCGGGCCGCGGACATCGGCGCCGCGCCGTACCAGAAGCACTGCAGGCTCGACAGGTCCGTGGCGTCGAGCGCCTCGTGGCCCAGCACCATGTAGATCAGGGTGGGCGGCAGGAACGTGTGGGTGACGCCGTGCCGTTCGATCAGCTCCAGGAACCGCGCGACGTCCGGCTTCGCCATGATCACGACCTCGCCGCCGCGGGCGAGGACCGGGAAGCAGAGCACGCCGGCCGCGTGGGTCAGCGGGGCGAGCGCGAGGTAGACCGGCCGCTCCTCGAAGGGGTAGCTCATCAGCGTGATCGCCGACATGACCTCGAGGTTGCGGTCGGTCAGCATCACCCCCTTGGGACGGCCGGTGGTGCCGCCGGTCCCGACCAGGGCCACCACGTCGTCCGGCTGGAAGGCCTCGGCGGACCCGTCGTCGCAGGCGGCGTCCAGCCAGCTCCGGAACTCGTCGCCGAGCCGGACCCGGGTCGTGAGCTTCGGCAGCTTCGGCGCGATCTCGGCGACGAGGTCGTCGAAGGCGGGCTGGTAGATCAGGGCGGCGCAGTCGAACAGATCGAGCAGCTCGGCGTTCTCCGCCGCGCCGTTGCGCGGGTTGATCGGGCACCACACCGCGCCCGCCCGGGCGATGCCGAAGACGCAGGAGAACGCCGTCGGGTCGTTGGCGGAGAGGATCCCGACCTTGTCCCCGGGCTGGACCCCCGAGCGTCGCAACGCCCGGGCCACATCGTGGGACAGCTCGACGACCTCGCCGTAGGACAGCGACATCCCATCGAGGGTCAGGCATGGCGCCCCGGGGTCCAGGGAGGCACCCTTGTCCAGGTAGAAGGTCAGCGACATCGGCGTCCTCGGGTCGGGCGTCAGCAGTGACGGCAGTCACGACCGTGGCCTGAACCTGGACGCTTGTCAAGATTCTTCTGGACAAGTGGTCAGGAACCTCGCCGAGGGGCTACGCGAACTCCTCGACCCCCAGCACCCACAGCAGCTCCAGCTTCTCGCGGGCCTCGGCGTCCGCCGGGGTGAGGACCAGCAGGAGCTGCCCCTGGTCGGGGGTCATCAGGGTCTCGCAGTCCACCCGCACCGGCCCCACCCGCGGGTTCGGGATGGTCTTCCGGTCGGCGCGGCGGACGGCGACCTCGTGCGCGTCCCACAGCGCACGGAACTCCGCGCTGGCCGCCTTCAGCCGTGCGACCAGCCCCTCGACGTCCGGGTCCCCCGCCCGCCGACCCGCCGTCGCGCGCAGGTCCGCGACCATCCGACGCGCCTGCCGGCCCCGCTCCTCGGCCGGGTGGTCGCGACGGGTGTCGTGCTCGGTGAACCAGCGGAAGGCGAGGTACCGCCGGTCGCCGGTGAACCCGGTGTGGTCGCCCTGCAGCAGGACGGAGGCGCGGTTCTGCGCGAGCACCTCGCCGAGGTCGGAGAGCACGAACGCGGGGGTGTCGCCGAGCAGGTCGAGCATCCGGATCAGCCCGGCCCGCGCCATCCGGGCGACGCCCTCGGCAGGCGGGGGCTGGTGGCCCGCCAGGTGGAAGAGGTGGTCGCGCTCGTCGTCGGACAGGCGGAGGGCCCGGGCGAGGGCGCCGAGCAGCTGGGTGGACGGACGGCTGCTGCGGCCCTGCTCGAGCCGGACGACGTAGTCGACGGACATGCCGGCGAGCATCGCGACCTCCTCGCGGCGCAGGCCCGCGGTGCGTCGGCGCGCCCCCTCGGCGATGCCGACCTCGGCGGGGCGGATGGCCTCGCGACGGCGGCGCAGGAAGTCGGCGAGCTCGTCACGCTGCATGGGTTCATGGTCCTCCGGCACCGCGACGGGAGCCAGGGAGCGGCTCTCCCACGATGAACGCTCCGTTCCGGCCCCGCCGGTCCGGCGGCACGGTGGAGCCATGCAGACACGACAGCTCGGCACGGCCGGCCCCACCGTCTCCGCCCTCGGCCTGGGCGCCATGGGCATGTCCGACGCGTACGGCCCCACCGACCGCGCGGAGAGCATCGCCACCGTGCACGCCGCCCTCGACGCGGGCGTCGCACTGATCGACACCGGCGACTTCTACGCCATGGGACACAACGAGCTGCTGCTCGCGGAGGCGCTGCGCGGGCGTCCCCGGGACTCCTTCGTCGTCAGCGTGAAGTTCGGCGCCCTGCGCGGACCGGACGGCGGGTTCGGCGGCGTCGACAACCGACCGCAGGCGGTGAAGAACTTCGTCGCCTACTCGATGACCCGGCTCGGCCTGGACCACATCGACATCTATCGCCCCGCCCGGCTCGATCCCGCCGTCCCCATCGAGGACACGGTCGGCGCCATCGCCGACCTGGTCCGGGCGGGGTACGTGCGTCACCTCGGTCTGTCCGAGGTGGACGCCGCGACGGTCCGCCGGGCCCACGCCGTGCATCCCGTCGCCGACTTGCAGATCGAGTACTCGCTGATCTCCCGCGCCATCGAGGCCGAGGTCCTCCCGACGCTGCGGGAGCTCGGCATCGGCGTGACGGCCTACGGCGTGCTCGGCCGCGGCCTGCTCTCCGGCCGCTGGCGCCCGACCCCCGGGGACTCGCGAGTGATGATGCCCCGGTTCGCCGAGGAGAACGTCGCCCACAACCTCGCGCTGGTCGAGGGCCTGCGGGCGATCGCGGACGCCCGGGGCTGCACGGTGGCCCAGCTCGCCATCGCCTGGGTCGCGGCCCAGGGCGCGGACATCGTCCCGCTGGTCGGCGCCCGCACCCGGGAGCGGTGGGCGGAGGCACTGGTGGAGGTCTCGCTGACCGCCGACGACCTGGCCGAGATCGAGAAGGCCCTCCCCGCCGGTTCCGCCCGCGGGGACCGCTACCCGACGGCGATGATGGACGGTCTGGGCGTCGGCAACTGATAGCAGTCAGGAACTGACCGCTGAGGCCGGCAGGGGCGTCTCCGCCAGCACGACGGACCCCGAGGTCACCCGATGTACGCACCCGCCCAGCACGACGAGGTCACCGGCCTGCTCCGCTCCATCGACGAGCAGCTCACCGCCATCCGTTCCGCCGCCTTCGGCCCTGACCGAGGCACAGGCGCGTGAGACGCCCTGCCGGAGCACCCTGTCGATCGGCGGCCTGATCGAGCACGCGGCGTACTGCATGCGGGGCGCCTTGACCCGGGGAGCACCACGACGGCCCCTCCCCGCCCCCCGGCACGGGATCGTCGACGCCCGCCCCATCCGGAACGCCACCAAGCCGGCTCCGTCGACGGGACGCGGGCAGCCCGTTTACGATCGCAGCGCCGGGCCGCGATCGAGACCGCTGTCCTCGAGCTCGACCAGCTGAGTGACGTCCACGAGCTGACCGTTCACCTCGCAGGCCAGGTCGCCGGTGTCTTCGACTGATCCAACCGACAGGGGCAGCGCGAACCCCGCCGTGAAGCTCGATGGCTACGTCCCGACCGGGGCCCTCGGTGAGGCCCCTGGCTGGTGGCCCAGGACTGCGCCTCCCGGAGCCCACAGGCGGGCGAGAGTGACATCGGGTCGTGGGCGGCCGGAAGCCGGGATCCTCGTCACACCCCCTGAGGAGGCGCTCACGTAAAGAGTCCTTTACCATCGGCTCGGTCCAGGGGAGTATCCCGTCACGACGCACGTCGTCAACACGATCGTGGAACGGCACGGTCCGGCGCGCTCGGCCCGCTCGCGGGTAGGGGGAGACTTGGTCTCCTCGACCTGCCTCCGGAGCGCACGTGAACATCCCCTTCTGGGTCTGGCTCGCCACCATCGGTGTGACGATCGCCTTCTTCGTCTTCGAGTTCGTGGCCCACGTACGCACCCCGCACGAACCCACCATCCGCGAGTCGGCGCTCTGGTCGGCCTTCTACATCGGCCTGGCGTTGCTGTTCGGAGTGGGTGTCGGGCTGGTGAGCGGCTGGAACTTCGGCGGTGAGTACTTCGCCGGGTACCTCACCGAGAAGGCGCTCTCGGTCGACAACCTCTTCGTGTTCCTGCTGGTGATGACCGGGTTCGCGGTGCCGAAGGCCTACCAGCAGAAGGTGCTGCTGATCGGCATCGTGATCGCGCTGGTCATGCGTGGCGGGTTCATCGCGGCGGGTGCCGCGCTGATCGAGAACTTCTCCTGGGTCTTCTACCTCTTCGGCGCGCTGCTGCTGGTCCTCGCCTGGCAGCAGCTGCGACACGACGACGGCGCGGACCCCGGGGACAACGCGGTGACCCGGTGGGCCCGCAGGGTCCTGCCGGTCACGGACGACTTCCGCGGGGACCGGCTGTTCTCGAGGGAGAACGGGCGGCGCATGGTGACGCCCCTGCTCATCACCGTCGTCGCGATCGGCTTCGTGGACCTGATCTTCGCCGTCGACTCCATCCCCGCGATCTACGGCCTCACCGAGGAGGCGTACATCGTGTTCACCGCGAACGCCTTCGCCCTGATGGGCCTGCGCCAGCTCTACTTCCTGCTCGGCGGGGTGCTCGAGCGCCTGGTCTACCTGGCCCAGGGCCTCGCCTTCATCCTCGCCTTCATCGGCGTGAAGCTGATCTTCCACGCCCTGCACGTCAACGAGCTGCCGTTCGTCAACGGCGGCGAGCCGCTGCTCTGGGTGCCGGAGATCCCGACCTGGCTCTCGCTCGTCGTCATCGCCGGGGCGATCACCGTGGCCACCGTGGCGAGCCTGATCAAGACACGGGGCGCGCTCACCGAGCCCGCCGAGGAGCCCTCGCAGAGCTGAGCCTCACGAGGCGGTGACCACGTACGCCGCCATCTCGCCCCGGACCTCACCCTCGCCGAGCAGCGACGTCATGACGGCGGCGACCACCCGCGTCGCCGCCGCGACGTCGCCCCGCTCGGCGAGCTGGGCGCGCAGCGGCGTCCCGGTGCAGAACCCCCGGGCCACCGCCTCGGCCGAGGATGCCGTGCCCTCCCGGACGACCCGCTCGACGGTGACGCCGACGAACCCGGCGTCCGTCAGGTCCGCCCGCATCCGGGCCGGGTCGGTGTACCCGTGCGGGACCGTCGACACGAACGGTGGCGGGTCGGCCGGGAACGCGGTGCGCAGGCCCTGTTCCAGGGCCGCCGCGAAGACATGGGTGTCGACCGTGTCCCAGGCGGTGAAGAGGAACCGGCCGCCGGGCGCCAGCACCCGACGCACCTCGGTGTAGGCCCCCACACGGTCGGAGAGGAACATCACCCCGAACCCGCACACGACCAGGTCGACCACCCCGTCCTCGAGGGGCAGCCGCGCCGCGTCCGCCTGCTGCCAGCGGGCCTGCGGGGCGCGGAGGGAGCCGACCTCCACCATGGCCGGGTTGAGGTCGGTGGCGAGGACGTCCCCCGACAGCTCGCGGGTGACCACCCCGGTGCCCGCCGCGATCTCGAGGACCCGCCCGGCACCCCGCGCACGGTCCGCCAGCTCGGCGGCGAAGGGGGCGAACACCGCCGCCTCCAGCCCCTCGGCGTACGCGGCGGGCATCGTGTCGGCCCAGACTCGGTCGCGCTCGGTCGCCATCGGCGGGACGCTACTCGGGAGCGTCCGGCCGGGCATCGGCCGAAAGACGCAGCAGCACGCTCACCCGGAGGCCACCGGAGGGCAGTGGCGTCAGGGTGAGGGTGCCGTCGTGCGCCTCGGTGATGCTCGCGACGATGGCCAGCCCGAGGCCGACGCCCGCATGGTCGGTGCGCACCCGCCCGGTGCCGCGGCGGAAGGGCTCGGCGAGGGTGGCGACCGACCGCGGATCGAGCAGGGCGCCGGTGTTCTCGACGACGAGCTCCGCGGCCCCGGGACCGGCGCCGGTGCGGATCCGCACGGTGCCGTGCTCGGGCAGGTTGTGGACGATCGCGTTGAGCACGAGGTTCGTCGTCAGCTGCAGCAGGAGCGCGGGCGAGCCGACGGTGGGAGCGGGATCGGTCACCGTCTCGAGGGCCACGCCGTGCCTGTCCGCGAGGGGGACGAGCGCCTCCGTGGCCTCCTCGGCCAGGAGCGACAGGTCCACGTCCTCGCCGGTGAAGGCCCGCTGGTCGGCTCGGCTGAGCAGGAGCAACGCCTCGGTCAGGTCGATCGCGCGGGTGTTCACCTCCCGCAGCCGTGCGAGGGGTGCGGGGTGGTCGGGATCGAGGCGGGCCACATCCAGCAGCGCCTGGGTGATCGCCAGCGGGGTGCGCAGCTCGTGGGAGGCGTTGGCGGCGAACCGGCGCTGGGCGGCGACGTGGGCGTCGAGCCGGGCGAGCATGGTGTCGAAGGCGTCGGCGAGCTCGCGGAACTCGTCGCGGCGCCCCGGCAGCCGGATGCGGTGGGTGAGCGACCCGGTCGCGGCCAGGCGGGTGGCGTCGGTGAGGCGGGTCAGCGGGGCGAGCATCCGACCGGCGAGGACCCATCCCCCGACCAGCCCGACCACGGTCAGGAACCCCAGGACGACGGCCGCCACCGGGACGAACGACAGCACGACGCCGTCCGAGAAGGGGTGCGTCGTGGTGATGATCAGGCCGTCCGGTCGGAAGAAGTAGCGCAGGGACACCCACAGCGCCGCGAGCAGCACGATCCCCGCCACCACGACGACCCCGGCGTAGCTCAGGGCGAGCTTGAGCCGGACGCTCGGCCCCGGCGGCCTAGCCATCGATTCGGTACCCGACCCCGGCCACGGTGGCGATGATCCCCGGCTCCCCGAGCCTGCGGCGCAGGGCCGACACCGTGATGCGCACGGCGTTGGTGAACGGATCGGCGTGTTCGTCCCAGGCCCGTTCCAGCAGCTCCTCGGCACTGACGACGCCGCCCTCCGCCGCGACGAGGACCTCGAGGACGGCGAACTGCTTGCGGGTGAGCGCGACGTACCGGCCCTCCCGGTGGACCTCGCGGCGGAACGGGTCCAGCCGCAGCCCGGCGACCTCCCGCACGGGCGGCCGGTGGTGCGCACGCCTGCGGTCGAGGGCACGCAGCCGCAGCACGAGCTCGCGCAGGTCGAAGGGCTTGGTCAGGTAGTCGTCCGCGCCGAGCCCGAAGCCGGAGGCCTTGTCGTCCAGCCGGTCGGCCGCGGTGAGCATCAGGATCGGCAGGCCGCTGCCGGACGCGACGATGTGCGCGGCGACCTCGTCCCCCGACGGTCCGGGGATGTCCCGGTCGAGGACGGCGATGTCGTAGGTGTTGAGCCGCAACAGCTCCAGCGCGGTGTCGCCGTCCGCCGCGAGGTCCGCGGCGATGGCCGCCAGGCGCAGCCCGTCCCGGACGGCCTCCGCCAGGAGGGGCTCGTCCTCGACCACCAGCACCCGCACGCTGCTCGATGCTACGAGCAGGCGCCTATCGCCGGCGTATCGGGAAATCGATACGCGCCGACGACACCGCGGCGGCTTGACTCGCCCTGTGATCCGCGGATGGCACGACCTCGTCGACACGTTCACCGGCGTCGCACTGCTGACGCTGGCCTGCCTCCCCGTGGCCGCCCTCGTGGCATGGGCCCTGGCGCACCGGCGCCGGGTCACGGGCACCGAGCCGGGGTGGGCGCGCCGCAGGTCCGTGGCCGAGGTCGGGATGGTCTACGGGACGGTCTGGTTCGTCTGGATGACCATGCTGCCCGGCAGCCGCCCGGGCGAGGTGCCGGGTCGGCTGAGCCTGGTCCCGTTGACCGACCTGCCCACGATGGGCTGGCCGGGGATCGTCGGCAACCTGCTCGGGCTCGCCGCGCTGGGGGCCTTCGCCCCGGTGCGGTTCACGGCGTTCGCCTCGCTGCCCCGCGTCCTGGCGCTCGGGACGGGGTGTTCGGTACTGATCGAGACCGCGCAGTTCGTGCTGCAGCTGGACCGGGTCTCCTCCGTGGACGACGTCCTGGTCAACACCGCGGGCGCCCTCCTGGGCGCCCTGGCCTCCCGCCGCTGGTGGCGGACCGCGACCCTCCCGGCCGGCGCTGCTCCCCGCGGGGAGATGACCGAGCCCGGGGCCTCGCGCCCGTAGTGTCCTCAGCGTGCTCGTCAACCTGCATTCGCACCTGGAGGGCAGGATCCGGCCCGCCACGGCGCTGGAGCTCGCCACCGCGCTCGGCCTCCCGGAGCCGCCCGGCGGGTGGGCCGGTGCGCTGGAGGTCGCCGAGCCCGGCACCCTGACCGCGTACCTCGACAAGGTCGGGGCGAGCTACCCGTTCCTCGCCGACCGGGAGATGCTGACCCGGGTGGCGCGCGAGGCGGTGGAGGACTCCGCCGCGGACGGCCAGGACTACCTGGAGCTGCGGTTCGGGCCCTCGACCCACGTGCGGCCCGGATTCGATGTCGACGACGTGGTCGACGCCGCGTGCGAGGGCGTGGCCCAGGGGGTGGCCGCCACCGGGATGCCGGCGGGCCTCGTGCTCGCCGCGCTGCGTTCGCACTCCGACGAGCGGAACCTGGCCGTCGCGCGGGCCGCAGCGCGCCGTGCCGGAGACGGGATCGTCGGGTTCGACCTGGCGGGGGACGAGCTGCGGTTCCCGGCGGTGGACCGCTACGTCCCCGCCTTCGGCATCGCCCGCGCGGCCGGGTTGGGGCTGACCTGCCACGCCGCCGAGGCCGCGCCCGCCGCGGCGGCCCTCGAGGCGATGGACCTGCTCGGGGTGACGCGGATCGGGCACGGGACCCGCGCGGCCACCGACCCGCACGTCCTGGCGGAGCTCGCCGCGCGCGGGGTGGTGGTCGAGGTGTGCCCGACGTCGAACGTGCTGACCGGGGCCTGCGCGAGCCTGGCCGACCATCCGCTGCCCCGGTTCGAGGCGGCGGGGGTCGGCGTGGTGCTCGGCGACGACAACCCGCGCCAGACCCGCTCGACCCTGTCGGCCGAGCGCGTGATCGCCGCGGAGCTGCTCGGATCCGACGAGGGCGCGCTCGCGGCACTCGACCGGCGCGCCGTCGGGTGCGCCTTCCTCACCGACTCCGAGCGCGCGCGGCTGTCGGCGGGTCTGCCCGCCTCCCCGTGACCGGAGGGCGGGTCGGCGGACCGGGCAGTAGCCCGTCGCGGGTGAGGCCGCCGTCCGTCACCGGTTCTAGCGTCCGGACCGTGACGACTCCGGCCGCCGAGCGACCCACCGCCGCAGGCAGCCGGCGGCTGAGCCTGCGGTGAGCACCGAGGCACTGCTGCTCGCCCTGACCACGGTCGTCCGGCCGACCACCGTGGCGGCGGTGTTCGCCATCCTCGCCACCCGGACGCCACAGCGGCTGTTGGTCGCCTACGTCGTGACCGGCGCGGCGTTCAGCGTGCTCGTCGGCGTCGTCGTGGTGCTGTTGCTGAACGGCCTGGCCGCGGCCACGTCGTCGTCGGCGCCGCGACCGGTGCTCGACCTCGTCCTCGGCGGGGCGGCGCTGGGGTACGCGGGCGCGGCCTGGGCGGGGTGGGCGCCGCACCGGCGCAGCGCACCACCGCCGGACGAACCGACCTGGATGCAGCGCAGGTTGCAGGGCCTGACGGTGCGCGGCTCCGCCGTGGCCGGGGTGCTGACCCACCTGCCCGGTCTGGTCTACCTCGCCGCGCTGAACGCGATCGTCGGGAGCTCGGACGGTGTGCCCGGCGCGCTCCTGCAGATCGGCGTCTACAACGCGATCTGGTTCCTGCTGCCCACGGTGGCCCTGCTGCTGTCCCTGCGCCGCGCCGAGCTGTCGCGCGAGCTGGTCGTGCGCCTCGGCGGCCTCGTCCACACACACCGACGGCTGCTCACCGTGCTGGTACTGGGCGTCCTCGGCGGCTACCTGCTGGTCGACGCCGTCCTCGAGCTCGCCCGCCACGGGTGATGCCCCGGCCCCGCCGCCCGCGCAGAGTGCGGGCATGGCAACCCTGACGGTATGGCGTCCCGACCCGGCCGCGGAGTCTCGGTGACTCGCAGCGACACCCGCCTGCGGCCGCGCACGACCGGTCCGGGCGGGGACGACGGGGAGCAGGCTCCCCCGACCGCCCCCGAGCCTCCGCGGCCGTCCCGCGCCGAGCGGGCCGCGCGCGGCCGTGCGCTGCGCGGCGACGTGTCCCGGGCCGGCCACGCCGAGCTCGGACCGGACGCGGACCGGGAGGACCCGCTCGACCTCCTGCGCGGCCAGGACACCTCGCGAGTACCCGAGCTGCTGCCCATCCGGTACGGCCGGATGGCCGTCTCGCCCTTCGCGTACTACCGCGGGGCGGCCCTGCCGATGGCGAGCGACCTGAGCCGGACGCCGCGGACGGGCCTGGAGGTCCAGCTCTGCGGGGACGCCCACCTGGCCAACTTCGGGGTCTTCGCCTCGCCGGAGCGGCGGCTGGTCTTCGACCTCAACGACTTCGACGAGACCCTTCCCGGCCCCTGGGAGTGGGACGTCAAGCGGCTCGCGACCAGCCTGGAGATCGCCGCCCGGGAGAACCGCGTCCCCCACCGGGCACGCACCCGGATCGTGCGCGCCGGAGTGGCCGCCTACCGGGCCGGGATGGCGGAGTTCGCCGCGGCCACCGCCCTCGACGTCTGGTACACCCCGGCCGACGTCGACGACGTGCGTAGGCGGTTCAAGCACGAGATCCGGGGCGACCGGGCCCCCCGGCTGGAGAAGACCCTGGCGAAGGCGCGGACCCGCGACAACCTCGGGGCACTGGCCCGGTTCGCGGGCGGGTCCGCGGCCGAGCCCCGGATCATCGCCGAGCCCCCGCTCATCGTGCCCGTCTCCGACCTCACCGAGACCGCGTCCGCGGCGGAGGTGTGGGCGAACCTGCACACGGTGGTCCGGGCCTACCGGGAGAGCCTGGAACACGAGCGGCGGGTGCTGCTGGACCGCTACCGGTTGGTCGACATGGCCCGCAAGGTCGTGGGCGTCGGCAGTGTGGGAACCCGGTCCTGGATGTTGCTGCTGCTCGGCGACGAACCGACCGATCCCCTGTTCCTGCAGGCCAAGGAGGCGGGCCCCGCCGTCCTGGAGCGGTACCTGTCGGCGAGCGCGTACGAGAACTCGGGGCAGCGGGTGGTGGTCGGCCAGCGGATGATGCAGGCCGCCAGCGACCTGTTCCTCGGCTGGGTCCGGGTCTCCGGCTTCGACGACCGGACCCGCGACTTCTACATCCGGCAGCTTCGAGACTGGAAGGGCTCCGCGGACGTGGCGCGGATGACGCCGAAGGGACTGGCGACCTACGGGGAGCTCTGCGGCTGGACCCTCGCCCGGGCGCACGCCCGCACCGGCGACCCGGCCGCCGTCGCGGGCTACCTCGGCTCCGGCACGACGTTCGACAAGGCCGTGGCCGAGTTCGCGAGCGCCTACGCGGACCGGAACGAACGCGACCACGCCGCGCTCGTCGCCGCGATCGGCGCGGGCCTGATCACGGCAGCGAGCGCCTAGGCCTACGGCGCGACCGACGAGGCGGTCGACGGCCGCGAGTCCGGCAGGTCGGCGTAGTCCGGAAGCTCGATGCCGTTGATCGCGCGGTCGGCCAGTGCCATCAGGGCCTCCATGTCCGGCTCCTCGTCCGGCGGCGGCCCCTGGAGGCTCTGCACGTGCACCCGGCCGATCTCCTGGTTGGCCTCGACGAACGCGCGCATCCGGGCCTCGTAGGCGGCGAACCCCTGCTCCGGGTCCCAGCAGGCGGCGGCGAGCTCGCCCGCCAGCAGGTACGCGCCGACCAGCGCCAGCCCGGTGCCCTGGCCGGACATCGGCGACGAGCTGAACGCCGCGTCCCCGAGCAGCGCCACCCGCCCACTCGACCAGCGGTCCATCACGACCTGCGCGACCTGGTCGAGGTAGAAGTCCGGGGTGTCGTCCAGGTGCGCGAGGATGCGCGGGGTCTCCCAGCCGAAGTCCGCCATCCGCTCGCGCAGCAGGCTCTTCTGCGCTTCGACGTCACGGTGGTCGACGTCGAAGTCGGCCGCCGGGAACGAGAGCATGGCGATCGCCTTCGAGGTGTCGCCCACGGGCCGCAGCCCCGCCGAGCGCCCCGCCTCCTGGTAGTCGATCAGCCAGCGGTCCAGGCCGAACTCGTTGGGCACGGTGTAGAAGGCCAGCACCAGCCCGAGGTGGCGGATGAACTCCTCGCGCGGCCCGAACACCATGCCGCGTAGCGCCGAGTGCAGCCCGTCCGCCCCGACGACCAGGTCGAAGCGCCGCCGGTCCCCGCTCGCGAAGACGACGTCGACGCCGTCCGTGTCCTGGGTGAGCTCGGCGATCCGGTCGCCGAAGACGTACTCGACGCCGTCCCGGGTGTCGTCGTAGAGCACCTGGGACAGGTCCCCGCGCAGGATCTCGATCTCCGAGATGTAGCCGTCGCCGCCGTCGTCGTCCGCGCGGTAGGTCTCGACGACGTTCCCGTCGACGTCCACCGTGTACGCGCCCGCGGTGTCCGTGCAGGCCGCGCGCACCTCCGCGTCCAGCCCCATCCGCCGGATGACCTCCTTGGCCACCCCGCGGGCGTCCACCGCCTGACCACCGGGACGCAGCCCGGGAGCCCGCTCCACCACGGTCACCTCGGCACCCCGCCGCCGCAGCCAGTGAGCCAGCGCGGGCCCCGCGATGCTCGCCCCCGCCACCAACACCCTGCTACCACTCACCGGAGCCTCCTTCGTCGACATCGAGGGGAAGACGCCGAGGAGGGCCGAAACTCATCGACGACCCCGGACCCGATGTGCGCGGCCCGGACGACGGACGGGACACACACTGGACTGCGCTCGGTGCAGCAAGCAAGCTTCACCGCGTGACCCTGCCCCCTCGCCCCGGCCTCGTCGGTCGGGACGAGGAGCTGCGGGCGCTGGTCGAGCGGGTGGAGGCCTGTGCCGAGGTCGGGGGTGTGGTCCTCGCCCTGGTGGGCGAACCGGGCATCGGGAGGACCACGGTGCTGGCCGGGCTCGCCGAGCGCATGCGCGGGGTGGGGTTCCGCGTGCTGGCCGCGCGGGGCGCGCAGTCCGAGGTCCACCTCCCGTTCGCCGGTCTGCACCAGATCCTGCGGCCGTTGCTGGGCGGCGCGGACCGGCTGCCCCCGCTCCAGCGCGAGGCGCTGCTCGCGTGCTTCGCGATGAGCGACCCGCCGGACGCCCAGCCCTTCTTCATCTCCCTGGCCGTCCTCGAGCTCCTGGTCGACGCGGCCGCCGAGGCGCCGGTGCTGCTGTGCCTGGACGACCCCCTGCTGGTGGACCAGCCCTCGCTCGACGTGATCGCCTTCGTCCTCCGGCGCATCGCCGACCAGCGGATCGCCGTGGTGTGCACCTCGCGCGGGGAGCCCCTCCCCTTCGCCGACGGCGACGCGCTCACGCAGGTGCACCTGGCGCCCCTGCCCGGGCCGGACTCGGCGGACCTGCTCGGGTCCCGGGCCCCGGGGCTGCCCCGGGACCTGCGGGACCGGATCCTCCGCGAGGCGAACGGCAACCCCCTCGCGCTCCTCGAGTTCGCCGCCGCCGTCGAGTCCGGGCGCGCAGGCGGCTCGGACGACGGCCTGCCCATGACCACCCGTCTCGAGCGCGCGTTCGCGGCGCGGGCGGACGGGCTCGACGCGCCGTCCCGGGTGGTCGTGGACGTGGCCGCCCTGCACGACGGCGAGGACGTCGACGACATCCTGGCCGCCGCGGCGCTGCTGGACCCGGCGGCGGGGCGGCGCGACGCGGTGGCCCCCGCCCTGGACCTCGGCCTGCTCGTCCTGTCCGGCGACGTCGTGCGGATCGCCCACCCACTCGTCGGGTCGGCGCTGCGCCATGCGATGCCGCCCGCGACCCGCCGCGCGGTGCACGCGGCGCTCGCCCGCGTCCTCGCCACCCGTCCGGACCGCGCGATCTGGCACGAGGCCTCCTCCGCGCCGGGTCCGGACGAGCGCATCGCGGCCGGGCTCGAGCGGGCGGCGGCGGACGCCCGCCGCCGCGGAGCGGTGTCCACGGCGGTGCTGTGGCTGGAACGGGCGGCCGCGCTGAGCCCGGACCCGCACGACCGGGCGTCCCGGCTGCTCGACGCCGCCGAGGCGGGCCACGAGCTGGGGCGCTTCGCCCAGGTGCAGCAGATCGCGGCACGGGTCGCCGACCTGCCGCTGCGCGCTCGCGACCGGTCCCGGTTGACCTGGCTGGAGGGCGCCTTCCACGACGGCGCGACGAGCGAGCCCGCGGAGATCCGGCACCTCGTCACGCTCGCGCGGCGCGCCACGACGGACGACGAGACCGACCTCGCGATGCAGCTGCTCATCGGCGCCGCCCGCCGGGTGTGGTGGCGGGACCCCGGCGAGCGGGTCCGGGACGAGATCGTCGGCGCCGCGCGCGAGGTGCCGCTGGCGGCGGAGGATCCCCGCCGCCTCGCCGCGCTCGGGCTCGCCGAACCGCTCGTGTTCGGCGCGGAGATCATGGACCGCCTCGACGGCTGGCCCGCGGACGCGCACGGCAGGCCGGACGTCGCCGGGGTGCTCGGCATCGCCGCCTTCTGCGTCGGCGACTTCGGCCGGGCCACGGCGTTCCTCTCCGCCCCCATCCGGCAGCTGCGGGCCGAGGGCAGGCTCGGGCTGCTCGCCGAGGCCCTCGCCCTGCGCTCGTGGGCCGAGATCAACCTCGGGGTGTTCGACGCGTCGCGCTCGGCCGACGAGGGCCTGCGGCTCGCGGAGGAGACCGGTCAGGCGGTCTGGGCGGCCACCGCGGGCGCCGCCGTCGCAGTGATCGACGCGGTGGCAGGCCGCTGGGACCTGCACCATCCGCTGCTCACGGACGCCGAGGAGACCGCGCTGCGGCTGCCGAACGCGAGCTCGTCGCTGCTCGCGGGCGTCCAGCTCGCCCGCGGGGTCGCCGCGCTCGGAGCCGAGCGTCCCGAGCCCGCCTTCGACGAGCTGCACCGGGTGTTCGTCCGCAGCGATCCCGCCCACCAGCAGGTGCAGCAGATCTGGGCCCTCAGCTACCTGGCGGACGCGGCGGTGCACACCGACCGGCGGGAACCGGCGTCGGGCCTGCTCGCGGCGATGGAGAAGCTGACGGCGAGCGCGCAGGCGGCGGGCTCGGCGATCCCGCTCGAGTACGCCCGCGCGGTCCTCGCCGACGACGCCGACCCGGAGAGGGCCGAGGAGCTGTTCCGGGCCGGGCTCGACGGCGCGGGCCGGGACCTCCCGTGGCACCGCGCCCGACTGCAGCTCGCCTACGGCTCGTGGCTGCGCAGGCAACGGCGGTCGGTCGACTCCCGCGGCCCGCTGCGGGCGGCCCGCAGCACCTTCGACACCCTCGGCGCCACGACCTGGGCGCACCGGGCCGACCGCGAGCTGCGGGCGACCGGCGAGCGGGGCTGGCGGCCCACGCAGAGCCTGCGCGGGCTGCTCTCGCCGCAAGAGACCCAGATCGCCGAGCTGGCCGCCCAGGGGCTGTCCAACCGCGAGATCGGCCAGCGGATGTTCCTCTCCCACCGGACGGTCGGCTCGCACCTGTACCGGATCTTCCCGAAGCTCGGGGTGACCAACCGCAGTCAGCTGGCGGGGGCACTCGGACAGTCGTCCGACGCTAGCCCCGCGCCCCAGAACCCGTCCCCGACGGGTCACGACGACTGAAGCCGCGCCCCGCCCGTCGTCCCTAGCGTTCGAGCCACACCGGACGAAGGACGACACCCATGGCCACACCTGTGCTCTTCATCCACGGCCTCTGGCTGCACGCCACCTCCTGGGACCCCTGGGTCGAGCTGTTCCGCGGGGCCGGGTACGACCCGCAGGCACCGGGCTGGCCGGGGGACGGCGCGACCGTGGAGGCGTCGCGGGAGCACCCCGACGCGATCGCCGACCACGGCATCGACGACGTCGTCGAGCACTTCGCCCGGATCATCGACGAGCTCCCGCAGGCCCCGATCCTCGTCGGCCACTCCTTCGGTGGCCTCATCGCCCAGAAGCTGCTGGGCCAAGACCGCGCCCGGGCGGCGGTGGCGATCGACGCCGCGCAGATCAAGGGGGTGCTCCCGGTCCCGCTCTCCGCGCTGCGGGCCACACTGCCCGTGTTCAAGAACCCCGGCAACAGGCACCGCGCGGTCTCGCTGACCGCCGAGCAGTTCCGGTTCGCGTTCGGCAACGCGGTGTCGGAGCAGGAGTCGGACGAGCTGTTCGCGCGGTGGACGATCCCGGCGCCGGGCAAGCCGCTGTTCGAGGCCGCGTCCGCCAACTTCGACCCGCACTCGCCGGCGAAGGTCGACACCGCCAACCGGAACCGTGGCCCGCTGCTGCTCATCGCCGGCGGCAAGGACCACACCGTCCCGGAGTCTGTGACCCGCTCGACCCTCAAGCAGTACCGCCACTCCGACGCCGTCACCGAGATCCGGAGCCTGCCCGACCGCGGCCACTCGCTGATCATCGACTCCGGCTGGCCGGAGATCGCGGAGCTCTGCCTGACCTGGCTGAAGGAGCAGGGCCTGTGAAGCTCGACCTCGCGGGCCGCACCGCGGTCGTCACCGGGGCGAGCCGGGGTATCGGGCTGGAGATCGCCCGTGCCCTGGTCCGCGAGGGCGCACGGGTCGCGGCCGGTGCGCTGAACGGGTCCGCCGAGCTGTCCGCCCTCGCGGACGAGAGCGAGATGATCGTCGTCCTCGACGACCTCACCACCACCGCGGGCTGCCGGACGCTGGTCGACCAGACCGTGGACCGCTTCGGCGGCATCGACCTGCTCGTGAACAACGTGGGCGGTGTCCACCCCCGCACGAACGGGTTCGCCGAGGTCACGGACGAGGACTGGGACTGGGCGCTGCGGGTGAACCTGATGTCCGCCGTCCGCGCCACCCGCGCCGCGGTCCCCCACCTCGTCCGGGCCGCACCGTCCGCGATCGTCACGGTCTGCTCGGTCAACGCCACCCTGCCGGACCCCGGAGTGATCGACTACAGCGCCGCCAAGGCCGCCCTGCGCAGCCTCTGCAAGTCGCTGTCGAAGGAGCTCGGCCCGGCAGGCGTGCGCGTCAACACGGTCAGCCCCGGCCCCGTCGAGACGGCGTTGTGGCTCGGCCCCGGCGGCGTCGCCGAGACGCTGGGGCAGGCGCAGGGCGCCGACCCCGCCGCGGTGCGGGCGGCCGCCGTCGCGGGTACGCCGATCAGCCGCTTCACCCGGCCGTCGGAGGTGGCTCAGGTGGTGCTGCTGCTCGCCTCCGAGACCGCGGGCACCGTCACCGGCACGGACGTGGTGATCGACGGCGGCCTGGTGACCACCCTCTGAGCCGGGGGGAGACACCGGCCGGGGTCACCGCACGGATCGCCTCCGGACCGCTCCGACGATGCCGGTGACCACGAACAACACGATCCCGACGATCGCCAGCCAGAGCAGCGACTTCACGACGAAGCCGACGACGGCGAGCACGACCCACAGCACGAGCAAGGCGATGATGATGCCCACGAGGACCTCCCGATCAACGGGCCGGGATTCCCCGTGGGCGGGGCTTGCACACCTCCGCCCTCGCGCGGTCCGGGGGCTCAGAGCGCGAACTGCTCCCAGAGGAGGGCGGTCGCGGTGTCGGGCCAGGCGTGACCCTGGCCCGACAGCACCTCGCGGGTGACGCCTCGGCCCCCGCAGGCCCAGGTGGTGCGGGTGCTGTCACCGTCGGTCGCGGTGGACCCGGTGCCGCACGCGTCGGCGGTGAGGAAGGGGGCGAGGGTGGCGTCGAGGGACGCCCACCCCCGCTCCGGGCGGCCCTGGAGGGGGACCCGGTCGTCGGCCGTCCCCGCGACGGCGACCACGGTCACCGGTGTCGGGCTCGGGCACGGGCCGGTGACCGCACCGGCGACCGGGCCGATCCCGGCGAGCGCGCCGCCCGCGCAGGCCCAGGTGTAGCTCATCATCGCGCCGTTGGAGAAGCCGACCGCGTACACCCGGCGCGGGTCCACGCCGTCCGCCCCGACGAGGGTCTCGACCAGTGCGGACAGATAGCCGACATCGTCGACGCCCGTGGACGCGGCCCTCCCGCAGCAGGCGCCCGCGTTCCACGTCCTCCCGACCCCCTGCGGGTAGGCCACGACCACGCCGTCCCGGGCGGCGAGGTCGTCGAACCCCAGGCTCCGCATGTCCTGTGCCGTGCCGCCGCTGCCGTGCATGACCACCACCAGCGGCGCGCCGGGCGCCACCGACGCCGGCCGGACGACGAGTGCCTCCCGCGGCCCCTCGGGGCGGGCGAGGGTCACCGTCCGGTCGGCGGCGGGCGCGGACACGCCCGGCGACGCGGGGGCGGACCCCGCCGAGGGCGCCGAGCAGGCGGTCACCAGGGCGAGCAGCAGGAGGGTGAGCAGGCGCCGCACCGTCGGCAGTATCCACCACCAGGAGGTGGGTGCGCCTCACCCGGTGTCGGGACGAGAGACCACCCGGCCACCGTGCACCACGAGCCGCCGGGGCGGGCGGGTCACGACGGTCTCCGCCGGGACCGCCCCGTCGACCAGGAGGAGGTCGGCGCGGCAGCCCACCTCGACGCCGTGGTCCCGTCGGCCGAGCACCCGGGTGCCACCGGTGGTCGCGGCGTCGAGGGCGAGCTCGATCTCGTCGTCGGCCCGCAGCGCCGCGCGGGTGGCGAGCTGGTGGGCCCGTGTTCGAGCATGTCGCCGCCGTACGGGGCCCACAGGTCGCGGATGCCGTCGTTGCCGAGCGCCACGGCGGCCCCGGCGGCGCGCATCCGGACCAGCGGCGGGACCGGGCGGTCGTACACCGCGGCCGTCGCGATCGCGACCCCGGCGTCGGCGACAGGGCGATCAGCCGGTCCTGCTCGGCGGCGTCCGCCCCGCAGAAGCCGAACGCCTGGCTGATCGTCACGCGGCCCGCCATGGCCAACGCCCGGGTCCGCTCGACGACCAGCTCCGCCTGCCACGTGCCGAGCGTGCCCGTGTCGTGCAGGTACACGTCCACACCGCAGCCGTGCCGGGCGGCGATGTCGAAGACGGCGTCGAGCGCGGACCGGGTCGCGGTCGTACCCGGCCGGCGTGCCGCCCGGCCGCCTCCTCCACCGCCTCGACGCGGGCCAGCCCGACCTCGGGATCGATCGACGTGTGGGTGCGGATCACCGCGGTGCCCCTCGCGACCATGTGGTCCAGCAGACCGGAGATCGCCTCGACGGACGGGATCCCCAGCTCACCCCGGCGGGCGCGTTCGTTGTCGATCCGGTCGGCGAGCGTCGGGCCCGCGGTGTTGGGCACCCAGCGGCCCCAGTACGTCTTGTCGACGTGGCAGTGGGCGTCGACGAGACCGGGCAGGAGCAGCGCGCCGCCGCCCTCCTCGACGGTGGCGCCCGCGGCGTCGAGGCCCGGGCCCACCTCCGCGATCCGGCCGTCCCGGACCAACACGTCCGTCTCGGCGGCGCCGCCCGGGCGGACGTCGCGCAGCAGCAGGTCGCCACCCCGCGTCGAGAGTCCGTTCCCCCGACCGCGCCTCGTGGGCCGGCTCATCGGGCCGATCCCGCGATCCGCTCGGCGGCCTCGACCACGGCCGGGACGAAGCGCGCGACCAGCTCCGGGACGTCCTGCCTGCCGCTGTGCAGCGACACGCTCGAGGCGGTGCACCAGCTGGGCGCCGTCGCGGGCCAAGACCACCGAAACCCGCTGGACCGACGGCCGCGAGACTCGACTGCGAGTGGCCAGGCGGCCGAAGTCAGGCGCCGGGCAGCCTGGTCCACGCGCTGATCAGCGGCGGCAGGAGGACGACGCCGTCGACGGCTTCGGCCTCGGCGCGAAGCCGCTCCGGCAGGCCCCCCAGGTCCGCGAGCCCGTCCCCGAGGTCCAGACCGAGCCGCTCGGCCACCGGGAACAGCGCGGTCCACACGCCCATGACGAACGCGAGCACGTCGGGCTCCGACATCGGCCCGAGACAGCCGCCCATGGTCAGCCGCGGAGCGGGCAGGCCCGCCTGCTCGAACACCCG